>CBINDO010000039.1:0-41991 GCA_966249405.1 uncultured bacterium
TGACGAGGCCAACCACGCAACCCGTGCGTCCGGACATCGCCGCGTGCACGGCGTTGGCGCCCAAGCGGGCACAATACACGGAGTCCGTCGGGTTGGCTTCGTGAGCGCGGATGATGTAGCTCGGGTCGATGTATTTGATCGTCACCTCGCGCGCCTTCTCCTTGAAGAAAGCGTTGGCGCGCTTCGCGAGGTACGCGCCGATGTCGCCCAGCTTCTTGTTGCCGGAGGCGTCCGTACCGGAAGCTTCGACGAGGTTTTGACCCGCCCCTTCGGCGACGAGCAGGACGGCGTGGTCGCGCACGTTCAAGCGTTTC
The DNA here is from genome assembly GCA_966249405.1 of uncultured bacterium. GTDB lineage: Bacteria > Myxococcota_A > Polyangia > Polyangiales > Polyangiaceae > SZUA-265. Next base: position 315 of record CBINDO010000039.1, read on the forward strand.
TCGAGGTTGACGAGCAAGCCGTTGGGTCCTTCGAGGTCGAACGGCACCTCGGGCACGAGCACGAAGTTCACGTCGTTGCTCGCGAGCGCGGTGTGAGCTGCGATGAAGCCCGATTCGCGACCCATCACCTTGACGATGCCGATACCGTCGATCGCCCCGCGCGCCTCGGTGTGCGCCGCCTGCACGGCGAGCACGGCCTGAGACACCGCCGTCTCGAAGCCGAAGGAGCGTTCCACGAAGCTGAGGTCATTGTCGATCGTCTTCGGGATCCCGACTACGGCCATGCGTTTGCCGCGCCGCGCGATCTCGTCGGCGAGACGCAGGGCGCCCTTCTGCGTGCCGTCGCCACCCACGGCGAACAGGATGTCGATCTTGAGCTCCTCCATGCGGTCGACGATCTCGCGCGTGCGGTCACCACCACCCCGCGAAGAGCCGAGGATGGTGCCACCTTGACGGTGGATGTCGCTGACCACCTGAGGCGTGAGTGGTCGCACCGGCAGCGGTGACTCGGGCAACAGCCCACGAAAGCCGTAGGGCACCCCGCTGATGTGGCGAACCCCGTACCGGTACCACAACGTCATCACCGTCGCGCGGATCACGTTGTTCAGGCCGGGGCACAACCCGCCGCAGGTCACGATTGCGGCGTGCGTCTTGGCGGGCTCGAAGAATATGAATTCGCGCGGCCCCGCCTTCTCCAGCAACCCCATCTGGCTGAGCGTCTGGTTCGCGCCTTCGACCGACGTCTCGATGTTGTAAACCACCCGCTGGTCGTCACGCACGAAATTGGCGTGGCCATCGCCGTCCTGTGTGGACAGTTCCAACGGCGATTTGATGTAAGGTTCTCCAATCCGGCGAATGGAGAAGTCGGGGGCGTCAGTCATGGAAGCAGAATTCGGCCGCCGCGTGGAAATTGCAAGCGTCGCGCGCATCCAGTTTCGCGGAGGTTTACGCGCCGTAACACCGGCCGAAACGCGTTTTCGGGGGCAGGCGTGTAGGATTTTAGCGAACTCGAATGGATTATGACCGCTGTATCAAAGTCGCCACTGCGTGTTTCCGGCACCGATCCGCGCCTCCGTTGGGTCGGCCGAGCTGAAAGGCGAATTTCGGCCGTGCGTTTTGCTTGGTCCGGCTCGGGCATGGTCGCCCGCTTCTGGGGAACCGGCCTCGGGTGCGTCCTTGCGGATCCCGTCAACTATTTCACGATCGAGGTTGACGGCGAGCCGCTCGCACAGCCGTTCTTTCCGGCCGACGCGCGTGAACACGTCTTGGTCGATGGGCTCGTTTTAGGTGAACACACGGTGCGTCTGCTGCGACGTAGCGAGGCCGAGTTCGGGATCAGCGAGCTCGAAGCGGTCTTTGTTTTGGGGGGTCACTTGACGGCAGCCCCCGTCGCGGAGACGACGATCGAAGTCTTGGGCGACTCCATCAGCTGCGGCTACGGCAACGAGACGACGCACCCGAGCGAACCGTTCACCGCCGCCACCGAAAACCACTACTCGAGCTACGCCTCGATCATCGGCCGCGCCGTGGGCGCCGAGGTGAGTACGGTGGCGTGGAGCGGCCGCGGCGTAGTGCGCAACTACGCCGACCGACCCGAACCCCTGATGCCCGAGTTGTACTTGCAGAGAACGTTACCAACGCCGGACAGCCCGCCGTTCGGCTTCGACGACCCGGTGTCACTCGTGATTGTGAACCTCGGCACCAACGATTTCACGACGCCAGGACCCGACCCGGAGGTGTTCGTCGCAGGTTACACGGCGTTGCTGTCGGCGATCCGCGAGCGACGACCAACCGTGCCGATCTTGAGCACGCTCGGGCCGATGTTGGCGCCGCTCACGCGTGCGCGCGCCCGCGCCGCGATAAAACGCGCGGTCGTGTCGCGGCAACGGCAGGGCGACACCAACCTCCATTATTACGCCATCGAGACCCCCAACCTCGCGCCCGGTGCGAACGAGCACCCGAGCGTGGTCACCCACCGCGCAGTGGCTGCGGAGCTCTTGCCCGTAGTACGACAGCTGTTGCCGGGTTGAAGCGCGTCTGCCGAACTCGAGACCCGCGAGCGATGCCTCTCGCGACCGGTTCTGAGCTCTGCTCTCATTTTCAGCCACGTTCGCGCCGTAGTGGTGGTGGATGAGCCGACTCTCGTCCGTCCGCCAGCAAGCTACGTTGTTCCGAGCCGAGTTGTTCCGAGCAAACACCTTCGGCTACCACACCTACCGCATCCCCGCGGTGATCGACTTGGGCGCCGGCGTGGTGTTGGTCGCCGCCGAAGGGCGGCGCGATGGCGTCAACGACTGGGGGCAGATCGATCTCGTGATCCGCCGCAGCTGCGACGGCGGCCACACCTTCGACGCACAACGCACGGTGGCCACCGACGCCGGCTACACGTGTGGTAACCCGACGTGGCTCTACGACGCGACCAAACATGTGCTCACCTTGCTGTTCTGCAAAAATGGCGCCGATGAGCCCGAAGCCCTCGTGCTCGAGGGCAAAGCTCAACGCACGGTGTGGCTGTGTCAGAGCAACGATGACGGGCTCACGTTCTCGACGCCCAGGGAGATCACGAACCAGGTCAAGCCCGCCGACTGGACGTGGTATGCGACCGGGCCCGGCCATGGCCTCACGCTCCACGACGGCCGCTGGGTGGTGCCCTGTTGCCACGCGGTCGGAGTGACCAAAACCCGCGAAGACCCGGTCCGCTCACACCTGCTCGTGAGCGACGACCACGGCGCGACGTGGCGAGTCGGCGCAATCGTCGACCAGCCGCGTTCGAGCGAGTGTGGGATCGTCGAGGTCGCGCCCAACGTCCTCTACGTCGACTTTCGCAACGACGCGCCGCCTCACTCGCGAGGCGGCGCGCTCAGCGTCGACGGGGGCGACCGCATCACGTGGCACACGCTACACGACTCCGTCACGGATCCGGGCTGCCGCGGCGGCGCGTGTGGTGGCGCGAGGCCCGGCGAGGTTTATTTGTCTCACCCACGCGGTCCCAAACGTCGCGACCTCGTGCTCGAACATTCGAGTGACGGCGGGCGGACCTTCACTCAGCTGCTCCACATCGCAGCGGGGTGCGCCGCCTACTCCGATCTGGTATCGCTCACAGGCAGCTCGCGCCCGAGCGAGACGCCCGGGGATCTGATCGTGAACCCCTCAGCCAACGAAGACGGCGCCCGTGACGGCTTGTTGCTCGGCTGTGCCTTCGAGACTGGCGAAGCGACCCCGTACGAACGCATAGATTGGTGCCACATCGGCTGAGCGCGTCCGACGCGGTCGCCGACGGAAGGGTGCTTTAGCGCGCACGGCCGGTACGCGTCGGCAGCTTGCGACGCCCAGCCTTGGCAGGCGCCGGGACCTCTTCGACTTCTTCGGGCTCGGGTTGGGGCGCGGATTTACGCGTGGTCTTGGAGCGCACGGGAGGCTCGGGGTCGGCGGCCTCGGGCTCGGCCTCGGCAGCGCCTTGCTCCATGCCGTTATCGGCGTTCTCCTTGGAGGAACGAGCGCCGCGCTCCGACGATGACTTGGCGGAGGCGCCTTTGCGCGGTTTGGCGGCGCGTGGCAGGGCAATCTCGTCGAGTTCGGCTGCCAGCGCTTCGTCCCCCTCCGCGTAGATGCGCGCGTATGCCAAGGCTTGTTGAGCGAGCGTCGAGAGCGCTTCCTGTTTCTGAGTCAGGGCCTCGCGCAAGCTCGCCAACTGGGCCTCCAGGGCCTCGACCTCGCCGCCCATGGCTTCGACGTCGGTCGCGAGCGAGCCGAGTGTCTCACCGTCTATATCGGCAAAACGGACCCCGTGGAGTGGTCCCGAAAACAGGGCAACGACGGCTTGGAGCGGAGCGGAAAGCGAACTCATGGTGGTACGGAGCATAGGTTCAGTACCCGCGCTCGCGCCAGCCAAAACTGCTGGCACCGCGATTGGGCCCGGACGAGCTTCGAGTCGTCACGACGCAGGAGCGTGGTCCTACGCCCGGCCGGCAAAGGCTGCGTTCGAGTTCGCGTGCTCGTGCCGCAAGTTGCCCAACAAGCCCGGGACCGGCTGCGGGCTACGAGTTCTTCTTCTTGCGTCGGTTGGTTTCACTCCGTGCCGTCGCCTTGCGTTGCCCTGTCGTTTTGAGCAAACCCCTCGCCTTGCGTTGCCCTGTCGTTTTGCGTCGCCCTGTCGTCTCGACTCGCCCGGTTGCGTGGAGTCGCGTCGCCTTGGCTTGCCGCCCACCGTCGTCAACAGGAAGAGCTTTGGCGCCTCGTAGTTCCGCCAGATAGTCGTCGAGACGCTCGAAGCTGTCTTCCCAGACACGCCGGTAGCTGTCCGTCCAATCCGCGACGGCTTTGAGCGGCGCGGCCTCGAGCTGACACGGACGCCATTGGGCTTCCCTGCTCTGACTGATGAGCCCGGCGCGCTCCAACACGCGCAAGTGCTTCGAGATCGCGGGAGCGCTCATGCTGAACGGTTCAGACAACTGCTTGACGGTGGCCGAGCCACGCGCGAGCCGCGCCAGGATGGCGCGGCGAGTTGGGTCGGCCAGCGCAGCGAACGTGGTGCTCAGGGGATCGGGTTCCATGTTTACATCTCCAACAAGTAGGCTGCGAGTTTGTCGAGCGTCTGGAAGCCGTATTCCACGGCGCCAAACCCGATCTTGTGATCGCGTAGCTCCTTGGTGGGGTGTAACTGACGCAAGGTCACCACGGTTTTTCCGTTGCTTTGCTGGTCAAAGGTGACCGTCGTGCGAAACCGCTCCGGATCGTCATCGCGATCGGCGCCGTGTTCGAACACCAGAAGCTCAGGGCGCTTCACTTCCAAAAACAGCATCCGACTGTCCCAACGCGATCCATCGGGACCCAGGAACACGTAACGCCACTTCCCGCCCACGCGCACGTCGATCTCTTGCGTCGTCGCGGTGAAGCCCTTGGGCCCAAACCAGCGCGGCAGGTGCTCCGGCTTGGTCCAGGCGTCGAACACCAGCTCTCGGGGCGCGTCGAACACCCGCGCGATCACGATCTCTCTGTCCAGTGCCCAGTTTTGTTCATCGTTGGTTCGGGTCATCCTGTCGCCTTTCTTAACCACTCGGTTAATTTACTTTTTGGTTAAGTACACCCCGGGCGAAGGTTGGTCAATTCTAAAATGCCTCGCCTGACGCAGAGGCCAAGACAACCCTGGGCCTGAGCCCCCGCCGGGCACGGCCGGTGAATTCGGCAACTTTCGAAGGTGTCTAGTCGACTTTTGTGGAATGCCGGCGCCGCCTGAGTACACTCGCTTCCAACAAGGAATTAGGGTGCTGTGCCATAGGCGCGGCAGGACAACGGATGGTCGGGCCGCCATCCTCGCGGCACACGCCGTCGAGATCACTACATGCCCGCTTCGTTCGATCCCGATTCCATAGTCAGCGCCTCCGTCGCTAGCTCGCCGCGCGCGGCTCGTGTTTGCGGTAGCGGTGAGGCATTTTGGTACGATTCATCGGTGAGGACGGCGAACGGTGGAATCAAGGCCCGAGATTGTGGACGGTTGACGACGTGAACGTCCTGATAGCTGGCAACTCTCTGATGGCGCTTCGAACTGCGGAGGCGTTGATGTCCGAACACCAAGTCGTGAGTTTGCGAGAGCCCGGGCACGCGTCACGCTTCGAGCGCCTCGACGTCGAGTCGGTCAACGGCAGTCCGACGTCTCCAGAGTCGTTGCGCGACGCGCGCGTGGACAAGGCGGACGTGTTCATCGCGTGCGTGGATTCGGACGAACAGAACATCGTTTCATGTTTGGCCGCAAAGCGCATGGGCGCCGCGCGGACCATCTGTGTGCTTTCAGGTCACGGCTTCTTGGGCTCGAGGGGCTCCGAAGAAGGACTCGCCACCACGCTCGGGATCGACGAGGTAGTTAGGCCAGGCGAGCAACTAGCCCAAGAGATCATACGTATCGTCAGTGTGCCGGGAGCACTGGACGCGCGGACCTTCGCCGAGGGACAGGTCATGTTGCTGCGTTACGCCGTCGAAGACGGCGCACCAATTACAGCCCGCCCTATCCGAAGTTTGCCGATGCCCAAGGCAGTTGTATTGGTGACGATTCGGAGAGGCGAGGAACTGATCCTGCCTCGCGGTGAGACACAAATCCGTTCAGGCGACAAGGTGGTCGCGATGGGCAGACCGAACGACTTGGCTGGTCTTTCCAAGCTACTTCGAAAGACGCAGCGTCGTGAACGCCGGACTGTTGCGATCGTCGGTGCGGGGTCGGTGGGCGTGGCGATTGCGCGAGGCTTGATTGATATCGGCTGGCAGGTGATCCTGATTGAAAGTGACCGTGGGCGCTGCGATCACGTCTCCGAACAACTCGATTGCCTCGTGCTGCATGGCGACGGCGCGGATCTCGACCTGCTCGAACAGGAGCGGATCGGGGATATGTCGGTCGTGATCGCCGTGACCAACAACGACGAGCGCAACTTGCTCGTTTCTCTTCTCGTCAAAGGCCTTGGTGTCCCGCGCATCATTACGCGCGCCGACCGGCTCCATAACGAACGTATGTTCGAACGAGTAGGTGTCGACGTCGTCCTCTCGGCACGGGGGGCCGCAATACGTAGCGTGGTGCAGAGTATCGACACCAGTCATCGCGAGATCTGCGCGGTTCTGGAACACGGTTCGGCGTGCGTCATCGAGTTACTTCTGCCCGACGACTTCCCGACAATCCCTCTGTCCCGCGTGAAGCCCCCTCACTACGCGGTCGTGGGTACGATAGTGCGAGGAAAGCGCGTGATCGTACCCGGGGGTTCGGACGAGCTGCAGGGCGGGGACAAGGTGTTGATCTTCTGCTCAGTCGCAACGGAAGCCGAAACGCGGGAGTTCTTTTTGGACGCTGGTGCAGTTCGAGCATCCACGCGGTATGGGTGACCTTGGTGCCCGCAGGACGAGGAGCAATTCGATAGATGCGCATAGCAATCGTACTGGCCATCGTGGGTCAGCTGCAGCGGTCGTTCGCGCTGGTCTTCGTGCCTCCTCTGCTGATGGCTGTCTGGGACGGCCACTGGAGTTCTGCCGCGTACTTCGCCGTGACCGCGCTCGCGTCCTTGGCTACTTCATTCGCCGCCGCATCCATCAAAACGTCAGAATTGACGCTTCCCCGCGCTGAAGCGCTCGCGGTTGTCGCCTTCGCGTGGGCGGACGTGGGTTTCTGGGGCGCCATTCCCTATCTGCTGTACGGGCTGTCCCCGGCAGACGCGCTGTTCGAATCGATCTCTGGCTTCACGACCACTGGCGCGACGATCTTGTCCGACTTCGAGCCCTTCGATCGCTCGTTCTTCTTGTGGCGCTCGATGACTCAATGGTTCGGGGGGCTAGGCGTCATAGCGCTGTTCGTGGTGGTGTTGCCGCGCCTCGGCATCTCCGGGCGTCAGCTGTTCTTCGCAGAAGCGTCCACCGCTCCGATGGAAGCAGTGAGCCCGCAGGTCCGAAATGCCGCGATGAGACTATGGTTTCTGTACGCCGGGCTGACGCTGCTGATGACCCTATTGCTCATCGGAGTATGCGATTTCGGCTGGTTCGACGCCTTGAACCACTCGCTCACTACCCTAGCTGCGGGCGGCTTTTCCCCAAATGCCATGTCCATCGCGGGTTACCAGAACCCCCGCGCCGAATGGGTGATCACGATATTCATGATGTTGGGCGGCACGAACTTCGTACTCCAGTACAAAGTGCTGACGGGTCGGGTGTTGGGCTTCTTTAGGGACGGGGAATTCATGATGTACACCGGGGTGATGGCTGCGCTTGCTGTGAGTGTGGCCGTGTCGCTATCGGACGGCCTTCCGTCCCTGGGGACACTCCGGACCGGAGCTTTTCAGGTGGCTAGCTTGATGTCGAGCACTGGGTTCGCAAGCGTCGACTACAACTTGTGGACGGATTCGAGCCGAAGCTTGCTGATCCTCGCCATGTTGGTGGGCGGATGCGCGGGCTCTGCGGCGGGAGGTCCCAAGGTGGTGCGGCTGCTCCTCGTGATGAAACACGTGCTACGCGAAATGACCTATGCACTCCACCCCCGCGCCGTCCTGCCGCTTCGCTACAACGGCAAAGCCGTTAGCCGAGACATCATGCGTTCCGTGTTCACCTTGGTCGTACTGTACATGCTCGGCTATGTTGCGGTCGGCACGCTGCTGGTACTGATGGGCTCGGACCTCATCGTGGGCTATTCTGCTGCTTTGGCCTGCATCGGAAACATTGGGCCCGGATTCGGCAGCGTAGGACCGATGGGAAGCTTCGCCGCCTTCTCACCGGCGGCGAAGTTGGTTTTGACATTGTCGATGTGGGTGGGTCGACTCGAGATTATTACCGTCGTGGCGCTTCTGCACCCTCACGTTTGGGGCCGATTGGAGTGGCGAGGTTGAGAGCCGCTCTGCGTGCTCGCAGGTGGTAGTCCAAAGCAAACGCGCTCGGTCAATCATGCCCACTTGTGGCGCACGTGGTACGTGGGCAGACGTTCACCAGAAACAGTCCAACTGGCTGCAACCACTACAATCACAGTCCCTAACAACCTAGAGGCACCGCGACTGTGGACCTTCGAGAACTGGCACGGTCTTGGCTTACCGGGACAGATGAAGGAGATAGAAATGGACGAAAAGAAATTCTCGAACTGCATCGATATTTGCAATGAATGTGCCGAAGTATGTGAACGATGCGCCACGGCTTGCCTGAAGGAGGAGGACGCATCTCGGATGGCAGATTGTATCCGCCTGGATCGCGACTGCGCGGATATCTGCCGTCTAGCGGCCGCTCTCATGGCGCGTGACAGTGCCTACGCCAAGCAGATTTGCAGGTTATGCGCTGATATCTGCGAGGCCTGCGGAGCCGAATGCGCGAAACACGACGCTGGGCATTGCCAGGAATGTGCCGAGTGCTGCCGGCGGTGCGCGACGGCCTGTCGCGAAATGGCCGCTTAGACCCACGGTTGGGCTGTGTTGACCTTACCGCGATTGCCGCCGCCCCAGGTGTGAGGACGTTCGAATCGCTACTTGTACGGTAAACTATCAGCCGGTGAGACTGCTACATTGCAGAGTTCAGTTCAAGTGAATCGAACTCTGGGGTTAGAAACGTCCTCCCCTCACGGCTGTGCCACGCGCGCGGCACGTCGATCCGAAACCGGCGCGCTGCGCGCGTGGCATCGCTACGCGGTGGGCGGGAGCCGTAAATTGTCTCACGGGGCTGGGCCCAACCCAATCAAGAGGCTAGGCGCGCTGCAGGAGATGGCGTTGACGCCGCGATACCGAGGTCCTCAGGGGCGGAACTCGGCGTCGGGGGCCACGTAACGGTGGTAGCTGGCTGCCTCTTCCGGGGACGGTCGCTCGAAGGCGGCCGAATACTCGGGCAACACGGTGTCGACGAGGAACGGCGCGTGCGGCCCGCCACGCTGCTCGACGCGGCGGATCAACTCCGCGAGCGGCGCATCGACGAAGTGGAGCTCGGTAGCCGCGCCGGTGCGCACGCCCACTTGTCTCACCATCTCCCGCTCGATGCGGGTCCAGGAACCGAACTCGACGACGATGTTCAACCCCGCCTCGAGCAACTGTTCACCGTGGCGCAGCAGTTGGGGCTCGAGGCGAAACCGCAGCTCGTAGTCCAACAAACTCATTCCCAACGCCTCGAGCCACTCGTCTGGACACAGCCGGATGGCGCCAGTAGCCAGCGCGATCTCGCGCGCTCGCGTCGTCTTGCCTGCCCCCGGCAGACCGCAGATCAAATACAGGCGCTGTTTCATGTCTGACGCGACTCTATACCCGACACGTCGCGCTTGCGAGCGGCTCGAACGAGGCTGGCCGCCAAACGCCGCTGGGCCCGATTGCCGAGACGCGCACGTAAACATGCTTCAAGTGAACTTTACGCCTCGACGTCGCGACGAGAACGACGCGACCATGTCGGTGAAACGACCTCTGAGGCTGCGTGGAGCTCGCGTCTGTGCTAAAAACACGCGATGGCCGATTTGCTGAGCGATCTCGCGAACACGATGATGTTGGGTCCTTTGCTCGAGCGGCTCCGCATCGACTTTGGCAGCTATGATCTTCTGGATCACTGGCAGCAGGGGGAGTTTCATCACGACGTCGTTTTGCGGGTCGATTCGGGGAGACATCTTCCCGGCGACTATCTGATCGTGGCGACGAACTGCAACGGGGGCATCAAGGAGTTGCTTTGCGTCGCTGAGAGGCCCGAGCGAATGGGGCTGTGGCAGATGCGTTGCCCGGACAATGCCGAATTCCGCGGCAAGGCCCCGACCGTCGTGGGCCGAGCGTTGACGCCGCATTGGTTCGACCCGTGCGAGCTGCTCGTTCCGGATGCGCGTAGCGAGCTACGCCCCGAGTTCCGGGAGCGGCAATGCGGCGGAGGTTGGCAGAAGCGCTCGTAGCGAACGGCGAAGCTGGGGGTCACGGAGGTTCTGCGACGCGAGCAAAGGTCCTCGGGGAGACATCATCGCAACTCGACCCCGGCGTGTCGCGCGTCTCGGTCGAGCTCTCGAGACCAGCTCGTTCACGCTTACATTTCTCCGTGATGAGACGTAGGCTGGCCACCTCTGCATGCGAATCTGCGTCCTCGCTCCGCACTCTGGAACCACCCTCCAGGCGGTAATAGACGCTTGTGGCAGCGGTGTGCTCGACGCACGAGTCGCCCTCGTCATCTCTAACAACTCTGCGTCCGGCGCTCTCATCCGGGCCCAAGACGCGAACGTGAGGTGCGCCCACCTTTCCGCGGTGACTCATCCCGAACCCGCAGCCCTGGACGTTGCGCTGAGTGGGACGCTCTCCGTGAGTTCACCTTCGTGCGGCTAGCATGCAGCCGACCTGGCTATGACAGGAGGGACGTTCAGGGAACTCCGCTTGAGCGATTAGTCAGAGCACTGTATGTTGGGGGACAGAGCGATGACCGGAGCCAACCCAAAGAAGCTCGTCGTCTTCGATATCGACGGCACGTTGACGCACACGGCTGAAGCTGCCGACCGCATCTTCTTGCGCACGGTTAGCGAGTTTTTGTGCATTCCAGACGTGAACCTGGAGTGGCCGGACTCTACACACGGCACGGATACTGGCGCTCTGAATCATCTGTTGTCCATGCACTCGCGCAGCCCACTGACGGACGCTGACCTTGCTCGACTTCAGCGTTCGTACCTGATGGCGTTGGAAGTGGAGTTGACCTCCGCGCCGGCCGTTGTCGGGGCGGACGTCGCCCTGCAAGCCGTTTCGAATTCGTCGGAGTGGCAGCTTTCTTTCGCTACCGGTAACTGGCTGGACCCGGGTTTACACAAGTTGCGCATATGCGGACTTGGGACACACGGCGCCTTTGTAGCTTCATCCTGTCATTCATACGACCGCTCCGAGATCTTGCGTGAAGCGATATCGCGCAGCGGCAGCCCGACTTCAGTCGTTTACCTCGGAGACAAGCCGTGGGACAAGGCGGCTGCAGAGCACCTCGGTATCGGGTTCGTTGCGATTGGCGGAGGCGTGACCGCGCAACACTGCCTGCGGGACTATCGGGACATCGATCGGTTTTGGACCGTCCTCGAAGATGCCGCGGGGGCGGGCCTGCGAGGAGAATCTGCGCTGATCGAGCAACCTAGCGGGCGTTAGCCGAGTTTCCACTGCACGCCGCGGAGCCGTCGCCGAGAGCGCCAATCCAGACGCGGGTGACAGATTTTCACCGTAATCTCCACGCCGTCATGAGCACGTCGCGAGCGATGGCGCTGGCTTTCATGACGTCAGGGACGACGTTTGAGCGACACGCAAGAGTCTAACGTGCGTGCTCGGCGTCGCGCAGCGTGTTAGACGACACGCGTGCGCTTCGGACCACTCTCGCGCGGGCTTCCATTGCTCTTGGTTGGCGTAGCGTGCCGCTCGACGAGTGAGGTGACGCCTGCGCCCCAAACGCAGACGACGGCCGCTCCAGAAACAACGACCCCGCTCCCCGTCACGAGTGAACCTGAGCCGGCTTCCGCCGCGACCAATGTCGGGCCTGAGTTGACATTACGTCTCACCGCAGCCGAACGCCGACGGTGTCTGCAAGCGCCGCTCTCGCCGTCAGCTACGGAGTTGCCCGAGTTGAAGGGCCATCGCCACGCCGTGGAGGGAGATAACGGCGAACGGCACGTGTTTTTCCCTGTGGCGAATGACGGCAAGAGGCCTGCTCGAGGTGCGGCAAATGGCGTGGCCGAAGCTTTGCGTGCGCAGTTTCCGGGCCTCGAGTTCTCGACAGTGCGCGAGTGTGAACGGTCGACGCGGGACAGGCAGAAGTACGCGGCTCAGTGCGCGTACGTGGAGGTGCCGATTTGCGAACCTTGGCTGCCAAAAGCCGAAGCGATCCTCGAGGCGCTGGCGCCGCAGGCGCTCGGGTTGGTGGTCGACATCGTGGGCCGCGTGGGGCCCCGTTGCATCGGTGACGATTGTAAACCCGTAGGATACCACGACGACACTCCGCGCCGTGACGATCTGACTTGGTCTGGTTGGTTCACGTTGCCGTATCGTGCGAAGGACGGCAGAGCGCCCCTCATGCCGGAGCTAGCGCGGGGCCAATGCGGCGGCGACGGTGATTGCCAACCGGCAGGCTGCGGTAACCACTGCGAAGCGTGGACCGAAGCGCCGCACGGTGCGGGCTGCCCCGCCTACCGTCAGCTCGACGATGCTCATTGCGGGTGTGTCGCCAATGCTTGCACCTGGTTTACGCAAGCGCCGCTACTCGACGTGAAAGCGGAAGTCAGCGTCGATGGGTGGCAGCTCGCCACGCGCCGCGACGCTCGCGGCCTCGAGGACAAGTCGGGAGACGTCGTGTTCCGAGAACTCTTCGAAGGGTCGTGGTTTCGGAGGCAGCTGGAGCGTTTGCAACACGAGCAGAACGTCGTTATCCCGGAGGCGTTCGACTTCGATCTCCTCTTGGACAAGCGGCTGCGCGCGTCGCGAGTCGTGCTCTCGATAAACGGGGCGCCGGGGCCGCGCTGGCTCTCGGACGTGCTCCAGCATTTGCCGGTGCCCGTTCCCAACGCATCACGCGAAGACGAAGCCCGGCGCACACCGGTGCGCGCCAAAGGACGTGTGCGCGTCGCGACGTTCGGTGACGATCACTGACTCGGGACCCCAGCCCCGACGCTAAGGAGATGGGTCATTCACCATATGAACGCGCAGCCGCTTCAGCGGCTGCGCGTTCATGGTTCACCTGAGCCGAACGCTCGATTAGGGCGTGTACTTGAGCGTTGCCCAGCCCGCGCCCGGCATCGCAAATTGGAGCTTCTTGCCGCCAATTTGGACGACGTAAGCGTTGTTGGCAGCGCCCGAGTTGTACATCACCGCAACCAAGCTGCCGTCCGGGTTCTCGAAGGCGATGGCGTCGCCGCCCGCCGCGTCGACACGTTTGGCGCCGGGGGCGACGAACTGCGAGAAGTGGCGGAACACGTAATAAGCCGGCGTTTTGATGATCTGGCCGCCGTCCGCGACGAGCAACGCGTTCTGGGCCCAGGGGCGCGTGTTGTCGATACCGCGACCGCCCTTGTCGAGCACCATGTTCCACGAGTTGTAAGCGGTGAGACCGTTCTTCATCGCGTCGCGGATGTAGTTCCAGCTGTCCTTCGCGTAGTTGAAGTCGTTTGGTGCCGTCGGGACGTCGGCGCCCGGTTGGCCACCACACTTGTGCTCGCTCAACCAGATCGGAATGCCCGGACCTTTGCTTTTCAGGTTGTTCACCTGGTTCGCGTCCGACATCCCCCACTGGACGCCCATGATCTTGAAGTAAGCTTTCGCCGTCGCATCGGCGAGCGCTGCGTTCGCCACCGCTACGTCGGCGTTGCCGCCGTTGTTCGACATCGTGCCGAGCATGATCTGCGCCGTCGGGTTGGCGGCAGCGAGGGCCGGCCCCAGGTATTGGCCGACGAAGGTCGTGAAGGTCGCGGGCGACCAAATGCACGACGGGTAGTTCTGCGAGTAGTTGGGCTCGTTTTGCGGGGCGACGTATTCGACCTTGATCCCCTGGTCGGCGTACGCGGCGATGAATTTCACGAAATACTGAGCGAAGGCGCTGAGGGTTGCCTGATCGCTCTTCATCGAGCCGCCGTCGAAGGCGTTCACCGGGTTACCGGGAGTCTGGTACGGGCTGGCCTTCATCCACGTCGGCGGCGTCCAGGGGCTCGCCCAGAAGCGGAGGTCGGGATTGATCGCCTGCGCAGCCTTGATGTACGGGATCAACTTCTCCTTGTCGCGCTCGATGGAGAAGTTCGCCATCGTGGTGTCGTTGGCGGTTTCGTTGAGCGTGTAGCGATCCATCGCATAGTCGCTCGAGCCCATCGGGATACGCCCCCACGCGAAGTGGATGCCGTCCTCACCGAACAGCAACTCCAACGCTTCTTGCTGCATCGCCGGGGTGGTCAGGTAACTCCAGCCGAGCTCGTTGAACGCGCCACCAAAACCGTCCCAGGTTTGGTAGGCGTTGGCTTCGTTCACCGTCACGGTAGCGTTGGCCGTCGATTCCGTCCACGTGCCCGACATCCAGTACGCGCCGTTAGCCGACGTCACCAACGTGTCGGGTTGCGGTGACGGCTCTGGGTTACCCTCCGTGACCTCGCCGCCTGAATCGCCGGTGACGACGTCACTGCCGACGTCCGAGGTTGGCGTCGGGGGAGTGCCGGTGTTGGAAGGCGCCGGTCCGGGCGGGGGGGGCGGGGTCGCACCAGTTGGTCCGGACATGCCGCTCGCGCCGGAGCCTCCCGTTGGGCCGCTGCCACCCGACGCACCCGTGGGGCCGGGAGCTCCCGTGGGGCTGGTGCCACCCGTTGGCCCGCTCGCCCCGGTTGCACCCATGGTGCCCGTGCCGCCGGTCGCGCCGCCGGTGCCGACTGGCGTAGTCGCGCCGGGATTTGCCGGTCCGCTCGTGGTAGTGGCGCCGGTTTCCAACGGGTTGGTGCCACCCGAGGGCGTGCCGGCTTCCGTGCCGCAAGCGGCGATCAGCAGGTTTACGCACCCTGCGGCGCAAACGAGGCCGAAGGAACGGCGGAACCGGTTCTGGGAAGACCGGCGAGTGGCGGTTGACGGGTGATCACCATTGGCGTGTAGAGACATGTCGGGCAGCAGTGCCCGAGTGGTTACGTTTCCGGCCCAACATTTTGCCGGTTCTTGGTGGTTTTCTGAGCTTCGCCCGGCGTCCACGCCGGGGGCGTTTTTCTGGATTTTTGGCCGAGCGGAATCGGTGGGCGGGAGCCGAACAGCGCCGCTGGGGGGCTGGGCCCAACCCCTTCTGCGGGCTCAGTCGCACCCGACCCGTTCGTCGTCGAACGCGATGTCATCGATGTGGGCAACGAAGCCGGGTGGCGCGTCTTGATAGTTGGTCCAACCGACGCGCAGCTCGTCGAAGTGGTCGGGTAGGTCGGTGCGGTCGTAGTGGCCCGGACCGTCTTCGAACGCCAACTCTTCGGCGCCGTCGAAGAAGAAGCGGAATGCTTGGTTGACCGAGTCGACGAAATACTCGACGCAATGCCACTCGCCGTCGAATTGCCAATCGTAGCTCGTCTCGCGCGCCCACTCGCCGACGTTTTCGGGCTGAACGTTGAACAACCAATTGTGGCGCGACCCGACGTCGGGCGTGTCGACGGCTTGTTTCACCGTGTCGACGAACCGATACTCCGAGGCGCCGTTCAATGGGCCGTCACCCGTGAGCGACACCATCGTCGAGTGCACGAAGGCGTCCGGTACCGGTAACTCGACGCGGTAATAGATGCGTCCCCAGTGCGCGGCGCCCAGCACCGTCGCGTCACGCGCGATGCGCCTCTCCCACGACACCTTGCGGTCCAACTTGAGCGACTTGCCACCGCGGTGCGCCGATTCGTCCGAGACGTAAACCTCGTCCCCGCGCCGCTCCCAGCCGTCCGGGATGGCTCCCAGCTCGGTGTCTTCGAAGGACTCGCACACCAAGTAATCGCGGCCCGCGCACGAGTCACCGGCGTTGGGTGGGGGAGCCGCCGTCGCGTCCGAAGCCGCCGCGCCGTCGGTCGATCGGTCACCTTCGGAGGAGACCGGCGTCGCGTCGGACTCGTGGTCGTTGGGCGACGACACGGTCGGCTGCGACGACACGGAGCCATGACCCGATAGCGACGTCACGTCGTTGGTGCCGACTGGAGCGGAGCCCGAGTCAGCTGGCTGGGGGGCTACCGTGTCGACGGGGCTCGTGGCGTGTGTGTTCGGTTCACTCGCAACACTCGCGGTTGAAGCAGCCGTCGCATCACTCGCGACCGATTCGCTCCCGATGCCGGTCGGTGCCGCTGGCTGGTCGCACCCCCAAGCGCCGATCCCAACGAGGAGCGCCCCATAAAATACAGCGTAAGAAGTCGCCTGCCCGCGAACCAAAGACGTGAAACGCGGGCGATTGCCTCCGTGCCCCGCGGCACACCCCAGAGACGAAACCATCACGAGCAAGTAGTGCCCCAGTGCCCGCACAATGGACCACCATCCGCCAACAAAGTCTCCGCCCGGCCGGTCCTCGACGCGAAGACTCAGCGCCGCGCCTGGCCCAGAGCGCCGACGACTTCGGGCGCGAAGCGCTCGCGCATCGCGATGCAACGGTTGATGCCTTCGGAAACTTCGCTCCAGATCGTGGCGCTGGCGGGTCCGAAGCGTGAGAGGTCTTTGAAGTGGGCATTCGCCTGGTCGCGCCCTGCGGCTGAACAGTGCATCCACGCGACTGCAGGTAACGTCGGGAGCGCCCGCTTGCCGGAGCGCGCGATCAACCCCTCCTCGTTCTTGCGATACCACTCCCAGAACACGGCGTATCGCTCCTCGGAGGTGCTGGCCGCGTTGAGCAACTGGCGACGCTCGGTAGGCAAAACGACTCCGCCGAGCAACGTCTGGTAACTCATGCGCAAAAGGTCCGGATCGCTGAAACTTCCGAGCGCATCGATCACCGCGACACGCTCGCCTGGACTCGCCTCCTTCAAACGTTCGAGGAGCGCGGACTGGAACTTGGCGTCTCCGTTCGCAGCCGCTACGGGCAAAAGCAACTGCAGTTGGTCGAGCGCAATGTCTTTGGCACCGGAGAAGAAGCGATCGGCGAGCTTACGCGCCGCCGACTCGAGCCTCGCGTCGGGAGCCAACCGCGCCAGGGCGGAGAACACCGCCGCACGCGCGAGTTTGTCGCTCTCCGGCTCGTTCACTCGGGGCGTCAACCCGAGGCGCGTCGCGTGAGGGCCGAGCAATTCCGTCGCGAAGCGTTGCACCGCCGCGCGCTCGGCAGGACCGTTCGCGATCCGCGCCAGTTGGAACAACCCGACGACGACGCCGTCGATCACCAGCCGGTGACGGTCCTTGGAGACGTTGCGGAGCACCGCCGTGTACGTCGCCAAGTCGATACTTCCGCTCTGCAGCAACGCGAGGGCGTGTTTGGGTAGCCCGACCTGCTCTTGCCGGCTCAACTTCGTCCAGTGACGACCACTGAGGTCGAGCAATTCCTTCGGTGAGAGCGCCACGTGGTAATAACCGCGTTCGCCTGCGTTGGGATGAATCGCCGTTGGGCAACGCCGGACTGGAAACGGCACCGTCTCCTCGACTTTGGAGATGACGGTGCAGGCGTTGGCATTCGGGCCCGGTGAACCCGTGCCGAGCCAGGACAAACACACTGGCACGGACCAAACTTGATTGGCTGCGGCGTCGGACAACGGCGACGCGCCTAACGGCGCGTAGCGCACCTGCTCGAACTCCACGGACAAGTACTCCTTGCCCGGCCCGACCACCTTGCATTCTGGGGTGACCTTCACGAGCGGGACACCCGCTTGCTCGATGAAAGCGCTGGCCACTTCCGTTACCGGCGCCTCCGTCACCGCGTCGAGCGCGGAGACGAAGTCCCCCATCGTCGCGTTACCCCACGCGTGCGCACCAAGATACGACTGGATCGCCCGTTGAAACTCGCGAGGACCGATCCAGTTTTCGAGCATCCGCAGCACGGCAAAGCCCTTCTGGTACGTGATGCCGTCGAAGGCATTCTGCACGTCTTTGCTTCCCGAAATGACCTTGCGGATTGGGCGCGCAGCGCTCGACGCGTCTTGCTGCATGACGTCCAACATGTTGGATACCGCCCACACCGGCGTTTCGAGTTCGGGCGCGACCTCCGTCATCACCTTGGCCGACATCCAGGTCGCGAACGCCTCGTTGAGCCAAATGTCGTCCCACCATTGGGTCGTGACGAGATTGCCGAACCACATGTGCGCCAGCTCGTGCGCGATGATCGACCGTGACACGGCGCGATCGTGTTCGCTCGCGAGTTTACGATCGAGCAACAGGATGTTCTCGCGATACGTGACGAGCCCGACGTTTTCCATCGCCCCCGAGTGGAAGTTGGGAACGGCAACTTGATCCAACTTCGGATACGGATAAGGCGAACCCAGATAGTCAACGAGGGACTTCAAGATCGGATGCGTCACCTCGGCGGCATACGCGGTGAGGTGACGTTTACCTTTTACGGTGTATATGTCGTGCGGTAGCGGCTTACCCTCTGGGCCGAGACCAACGAGATCGGCGGAGCTTCGTTCGAAGGGGCCAATCGCCAGCGCGACCAGATACGTCGGAATCGGCTTGGTCGGTTCGAAGACGACCGTCTGCGTGCCCTGCGTGGCGACCTCGGGCGCCGCGACGTTCGCGACGGGGGTCCCCTGCCGGAGCACGGGGGCGTTTCCGACCACCGTCAAGCCGGACGGCGCCGTGATGGTGACGGCAAACGGCGTCTTGAACTTGGGTTCGTCGAAACACGGGAACGCCTCGCGTGCCATCTGCGCTTCGAACTGCGTGAAGACGTACCACTCGTCGCCCGCTTTGACGCGATAGATCGACTCCGGGATCTCGTCCAGGTTCGCCGAATACTCGAAGCGGAGCTTGCCCCTACCACTCACCTCGGCGTCGAGATGAACGGCCAGCCCTGCGTTCACGCCGAGCTCGAAGCGCGCTGGCACCGCGTTTCCATCATCGCCCCGAGTGAACGTCACGGATTCGATGTCGAGCCCCGAGGCATGCAAATCCATGCGCTTGGTCGGCGTGGCAAAGGCCAGGTCGATCTCGACTCGACCTCGAAAACGCTGCGCCGAAGGATCTATCTCCAGATGCAGCGCATAAGCCTGTGGCACGACCTGGTCGCTCGCGCGCTGGTCACCATCGGGAGGCGGTGACGCGCTGACGGCTACCGTCGTGGTCGCTGGCGGAGGCGCCGTGCCTTGTTTGGTTGGGGGCAGCTCGGCCCCGGAACAAGCTGCGAGTAGCCCTGTCAACAGCGCCAGCTGGTGAGACCTCGACGTCGGCTTCGACACTGACCGAGCCTAGCGCCAAGCTCGCCGCTGCAGAACCCATTTGAGGCCGCAGCGGCCACTGGCCCAGTCGTCCACTTTTCTCACCGCGCCCAATGCGCGACGCGAGCTCGGGGTTCCGGAACTCAGCGACGCTTCTTCGAAGCCTTCTTTTTCGTGACCAAACCGAGTTTGGTCTTGATCTGGTGCACGATGCCGTAGCTGACGCCGAAGCGCTTCGTCAGTTGATTTCCTGGCTCGCCTGCCTTGAGAGCGTCGCCGATCGCCTGTTTGGTCTCGGCAGTGATGCGCGGCCGTTTGCCGGGTGCCACGGTTCGCACGCTGTCGGTGGGTAACGCCGGTTTGGGCTGTTTTGCTGCTGCAGAAGCGCTGGCCTCGGCCGCCTCCAGGATTGCCTCAGCCAATGCTTTGGCCGTGGGATATCCGAGCTCCTTGTGGAGCTCTCGGAGGGCTCTCCTCTTGGCTTGGTCTGCTGCTTTGATCTTGGAGATAATGTCGTTTTCCCTTTGGGTTGGTGTTACTAGCCTCGTGCGGCGTCAAATCAAAGTGTTTGCAGTGCTTTCGACGCGCAAAAGGAGTTTTCCCATATCCCCCAGGCGGGTCATTGGTTGTCGGTCGCAGCGTCGAACGGCTGCTCTGGAGCAGACTCCTCTCACCGAAGAAGCGTTGTAAACTTCAGGGCTTGCGGCCGAATTTCATGCAACTGCCCCCTGTTCCACTGCATGCGGGCGAGGCTTCGGCAAGCGTTTGCCGCGGGTGCGCACATGTGGTTACGGCAGCGCGCGACTCTCCGTGCGTCCATCTCGGGTTTGAACCCGGGACCGCAACCAGCGTGTTAGGTGAGCAATTCGATCTCGTCGCTCACACTTCTCACCGCGGCAGTTTGCGGACGAGAGGGCCGCTGAAATTCCACACCGCGTCATCGGTGACCGCTAGCCGATCTAGCAACAAGGGGCGGTGACCGAGCGACGTCAATACCGTCCCATCCAACCGTAGAACGGTGTGATCGGATAGCAACCAGAGCGCCTCACCGTCGGTTGCCGCGTCGACGATCGTCTCGGCCGCGTCCAACTCCACCAGCGGCGTCCATACGCCGTCAACCCCTCTGTAGATCTGATAGCCGAAGGTAGCCCACAAGTTGTCGAGGCTCGAGCCTACGATCCGACCGTGATAGATCGTCGCGCCGCCCGTGTTGAAGTGATGCTCGATGGTCCACTCCTTGGCATCGAACGACGCGATCATCGCGTCCGTCGGCTCCGTGGTCGTCTGCAACAACGTCCAGACGTGCGTCGAGTCCAGCACGTGCAACGAAATGATGCGCGCCGGAGCGCCATCCGTCGGTAACTCGACGGGCCTCACCGCCTCACCGTCCCAATGCCGCAGCTCCGTCTCACCGGCGAACCACACGTCGTCTGAGGCGGACCCCGCGATCGAATGGGCCGAGAACGTGTCGTCCTTTTCGAGCATGCTCGTCCAGTCTCGGCCATCGGAGTGATCGAGAGGCGCTCGCCACACGTCGCTCACGCTCCTGGCCCACACTGGATCTGTCTGAGCCCACACCGGGGTCGGCTGCGTCCCAAACGTACTGTCGACATACGCCGGGAACGTCGGCCAACCTGGGTTCCCCTCGATTCTGCCGTCCCCCGTCGCGGTGACGAAGGTGAGGCCGCTCGTATCGTCGGCGCAGACGATGGTGCGACTGTCCCACGTGACCGCGTTACCGCAGGTCGTTTCGGGCGGGAGCTGGCGCGGGTCCGCGTCGAAGCTGTATACGCCGGACTCGGACGACAACCACAACTCGCCATCGGGGCCCCAAAACACCGACCGAGTCGATGCAGCCTCTCGCTCGGCGACGACCCGCCAATCGTTCGAGGGGTCATACAGCCGCACGACCGGGTTCGTATCGTCGGTCTGGACGTTGTAAACGTACGGCTCCGTGGCTCCATCCAGGAACCGGAGCGCGCCCGTCGCGAAACCGGCGACCCGCTCCTGCCAGGCACTGCCGTCCCAGGTAAACACGACGCCGCGGGTGGTCGACTTGTCGACGAAGTACCCGCCGGCGAGGCTCAAGGTGCCATCGTCGGCAACGAAGAGGTCGTAGAGGAACAACATCTCCGTGCGTTGGGGCGAAGGGCTATGGTCAGCCCACGACTTTCCGTCCCAACGGGCCACGGTGTTCGCCCCCAGCGCCCAAACTCCCCCATCCGGGGTAACGGCAAGTTCACTCGCCGCGACCTCTCGACTCTGATTCCAACCGCGAGACGTGCGGTTCCAAACGCCATCGGCTGCGGCCACCCACGGCAAGCCCTCGACGACGACGACCGACGTGAGATCTGCGACGGAGGGCGCATCCAGATACCCGTCGAACATGGAAAACACGACGCCGCGTTCACCCACCGCGAACTCGCCGTCGGCGGAGAACGCGAGGAAGCGCTCTCCGGGGGCTCCCGGTGACTCCCAACACCATCCGTACGCATCACACGCCGTGGCGTCGGGGCGGCGCGTATCCAAGTCTCTAACCGGCAGCTGAACGGGATTCGGGGAGGGCTTACCACCCGCGTCCTCGGCGGCCGCAATGAGCTCGTTTTCGGTCTGGCCGTAACACACGGCGTCTTGTTGGCTCGCCGAACAGTCCAACACGTCCAGGGCAACGCAGTGGGGCGCGACGTTCGGACACGTATCGACCTCGGAGCACGCGCGCGTGCAAACGTTGCAGAGACACGCGAGCCCGCCGCATTCGTCGTCGCTATCGCACGCCTTGAGCCAGTGGGTTTCGGTACCGGTGTCGTCCTTGACGTGTGCACCGCAACCCAGCGACGAGCAAACACCCAACGCAACGACTGCGATCCAGGACGGGACACCTCGCACGCCCGTCGAAGCCACACCTGTTCGCAAACCCCAAAACTCAATCTTCATCGCCGTCCTCACTGTCGTCGTCGGGTGCTGGTGCGGTCGCGCCCGAGGCACCCACCTCCACGGATTGTACGGTTTGACCTGCATAGACGATTACCTTCAACCGATCGTCGGCACCACTTCGTGCTTGCGCGCCACTGGACTCATCGAGAGGTGCGCCCGACGTCGAAACTGCGTCGTGAGCCTGATTGTAGGCGGCGATCTTGGCACGCAAGGCGGCGCCCTCCCGACGGAAGCGAGCCAAGAACTCCGTCGCTTCGGCATAATGCGGATGCGAAGGCCACACGGTGTAGCTGAAGGTGCTTCCGCCGACCAAGTCTCCCGATGACGCGCGCTGCCGCCCTTGGCGCAACTTCGTGCAAATTGCCGTCACCATCGCTTGATAATGGTCGAACACGGCTACCTCCCAGCCCTGGGGCTCGCCGAGCGGGATGACGCAACCGGTGCTCGTGTAGCGAAGCTCGGCGGTCTGTGGCTGTTGAACGATCCGCAAGCGCCCGTCGCTCACCAGTTTGTCCATGAGCGGGTTCAGTCGTTCGTTGTCGATGGACAACGTCGCCGCTACGTCACCGACCGTCGCTGGTGCCGCGCGGTGAACGGCCAAACAAATCAAATCCGCGAGCGACTGATCGGAGGTGTCGTTGGAGAGATGCGTTTCCGCGACGTGATAACGCACGTGGTCGCCACGTCCCGTCCGGTAGACGACGCCGGACCCAACCAAATCTTTGAGCAGACTTCGCAGCACCACTTCGTCGTCGCGGGCGAACCGGCGCAGCACCTCGGCGCGCGAGACCGGACCATTCTGCTGGAGGTAGTCGAAGACCGCCTCCCACAGCGTACGCCCCCGTTCCGTGCGGCTTTCACTGAGCCGTTGCACGCGCTGGTGGTAGGTCCGCAGGGCCATACCGAACATGTCGGCGATGACCTTGCTGCCCAACCCCTGCTCGCGGAGCGCGCCCACCAGGTCGAGAAACACCTGGTTGGCGGTGTGGGCAAGGTGCGCCCTGTTACCGCCGGTTGTGGCCAATTGAGCAATCATTACGGTCGTTTGGCGCACAACCGCGTCGATCAGCATGGCCACGTCCATGGCTTGTGTTGTATCGAATCCCGCCGGGTCGGGCTAGTGCACGAACACGCATCGGTCCACCCGCGGTACAAAGGCCGCGGTCGCTCTCGGCCGCGACGCTCCGAGTCCGGTCGCCCTGTTCTTTCGGTCACCGCCGGGTTAAGCCTGGGGCGTGCGCTTCCGCGTGTCTCACAATTCCAGATACGACTACGACGTCCCGGTCAACCTGGGTGCACACCGCCTGCGGCTGCTGCCTCGTGCGTTCGAGGGTGATGTAAGAATTTCGAACGTGTACGTCGATCCGATGCCGAGCGCCTGGCACGACGAGACCGACGCGTTCGGCAACGTCGTACGACACGTTCACTTCTTGGGAGCAACGAGACACCTCCGCGTCAACACCGAACTCGACGTCACCGTGCATCCGCCCCCGCCGGTCCATCACTCGTTGCCAGCGTTGCCATGGTGGTCTACGAGCGATGGGCTCGAGACGTTCCGTGCGCACGAGTTCGAACCTCGTGTAAGCGCATACGCGCGCGAGCTGATGTCGCAATCCGGAGCCGAACCGCTGGCTTGGCTGAATCACGTCACCCGAACTCTGTTCGACCGGTTCGAACGCCACGTCCGCCCAACGGGGGACGCTCGCACTGCAACGGAGACCTTGAACCTGGGGTCCGGCGCGTGCCGTGACTTGACGGTGTTGTTCCTGGCCTTGTGCCGAAGCCAAGGCCTCGCCGCACGATTCGTCAGTGGTTACCAAGCTAGCGCCCAAACACCGGACGGCCAACGTCACCTGCACGCCTGGGGCGAGGTGCATCTCGGTGACGCAGGCTGGCGTGGTTTCGACCCGATGCACGGCGTGCCGGTGCTCGACGGACACTTGGCGCTACACGCCGGCCCCACGCAAGCGCAGACGATGCCGATCGAGGGTGGCTTCTCGTTCGTTGGTCCGGTCGTGAACTCGACGTTGACGCACTCGGTGACGATCGGTACGGATTGACGAGGGTCTGCTCGCCTCCGCACCTTTGAGTCAAGCTTCGCACTGCTCGAGCCAAGTCTCCAACATCGACCTGGCCTTGACCTCCAAGACCTCGGCGTGGCGCTCGGCGTCGGCCCTGAGCTGTCGGATATCGAGGCCAGCGTGAGACAGCTCGGCGCAATGCCCCACGTACCACAACTCCAGACCTTGACGCGTCACCTCCGGATGAAACTGCAGCCCTAGACCGAAATTGCCCACCGCGAACGCTTGGTGCGGGCATAGACCGGTCGACGCCAGCAAACGTGCCGACGGAGGAATGGAAAACTGTTCGCCATGCCAATGCAGAACGGGCACATCGGAGAGCGCAGCCAGCACGGGAGGCTGGGAGCGAGTCAACTCCAGACGACTCCAACCGATCTCTTTCTGCGTCATGACGTGAACTCCACCACCTAGCGCTTTGCTCATCAGCTGCGCCCCCAGGCAGATCCCGAGCGTGGGTCGTTGGCGTTTCAAACGGTCCGCCAAGAACTCCAGTTCGTGTTCGATGAATGGGTAGAGCTCGGTGTCGTTCACCGATATCGGTCCGCCCAGAACGATTGAGAGGTCAGGATCCCCGAGATTGGCCGGAGCTAGTGAGTCGCGGCCCGCCAACAGCTGGCGAACCTCGTAGCCCCGCAACTGTAAGACCTTGGCAAAACTTCCGAGATCTTCGAAGGACACGTGTTGGATGACGGTTGCTTTCTTCATGGGTCGAGTTGCCACGGCGGTGAGGTGTCGCGGCCATCACCAACTAGCACCACTTCACGACGGAGGCGGCGTCCAGTTCCGCGAACGGCGAGGGGCCAGTCTGAACGTGACTTCGACAGGGTACTCGCCGGTCATGCTCCGCTCGCCCGTCGACCGTTTTTCCCGAGCGCTGTACACGGCTTCGGTGTTAACGTTTGCATGATGGACTCTGGGAGTGGACGGCGAGGGCTATCTACTCGGCCATGGCGATTGGATGTGGAGCTTGGTGGTTCGAGCAACCGCCCCCTGTATCGTCAGCTGGCCGACTACCTCATCGCCGACATCAAACGCGGCCGCCTACCGCCCGATTCACCGCTTCCGGGTGCGCGTTCACTTGCCGCCGAGCTCGGAGTCACCCGGAAAGTGGTGTCGGCGGCGCTCGACGAGCTGTGCGCCCAGGGTTGGCTCGTTACCAAACCTCGCAGCGGCACGTTCGTGGCAAAAACTCTGCCGGCTGGTGCCTTGGGCGCGCTGGTCCAGACCGCAACGTCGCTCGACGGCCGAACCGGCGCGGCACGGCCGCTCCACCTCAACGACGGTCTGCCGGACGTTCGACTCGCGCCCTTGGAATCCCTCTCACGGGCGTATCGCGATGCAACGCTACGCATGGCCAAGGGCGGCTTGGGTTACGGTGACCCACGTGGTGACTCCGTGCTCAGAGATGTCTTGTCGGCACTGCTCAACCAGGGCCGAGGCCTGGCGAGTACACCGGAGCAGGTGCTGCTCACTCGCGGCAGTCAAATGGCCTTCTACCTGATCGCGAAAGTGCTCGCCGGCGATGGCGGCACGATCGCGATCGAGGATCCCGGTTATCCGTTCGCTCGGCAGGCTTTCTCCGGCGCGGGGGCGTCACTCGTGCCCGTGCCTGTGGACCGTGACGGCATCGACGTCGAGAGGCTCGCGAAGCTGGTGCAGACCACACCGTTGCGCGCGGTTTACGTCACCCCGCACCACCAGTATCCAACCGCCGTGGGGATGTCACCCGAGCGACGACACAGGCTGCTCGCGCTGGCGCGGGCCGCGAACTTCGTCATACTCGAAGACGATTACGACTCCGAGTTCTACTTCTCTCCGCGCCCGACACTGCCACTCAGCGCCGAAGGTGACTGGTCTCACCTCGTGTACATCGGGTCTTTGTCCAAGCTGCTCGCACCCGGAGTCAGGCTGGGTTATCTCATCGGCGACACGACGTACGTCGAACGAGCTTCGAAGGTGCGCTCTGCGATTGAACGTCAAGGCGACTCGGCCCTCGAGCGCGCCTTGGGCTACTTGATCGAGGATGGGGATCTGCAACGTTATGCGCGCAAGGCTCGCCAAGTCTACGCCAAGCGCCGTAACGATTTCACCGCGGCGCTCGGCGCTGACCCCGTTCTGTCGTCGTTGCTCACGTTCGACGTCCCCTGCGGCGGACTCGCGCTTTGGCTCCGCGTCGCTCCTGAAGTCGACGTAGAAGCGTGGGCGACGCGCGCGCACGAAGCCGGCTTGGAGTTCGCGCCCGGCACGGTCTACTCTTTCTCGAATCGGCCGATCGCCGCGCTTCGAGCCGGCTTTGCTTCTTTGAATTCGCGCGAGCTAGCAGGAGCGTTTTCGTTACTCCGCCAGACTGCACCCCGGTGATCAACTCGATCCCCACGGGATGCGTCGCAGATAACCTGCGTCATTGACCCACGCAATATCGCCACAGGCAAACCCTGGCCCCATCGCAGTCAATGCGACGCCCGCGTGACATCGCTCGCTGGTCCCAGCGTCGTCGGGGAACTGGCCCTTACTTGCCCAGTATCACGATGATATAGCCAGCTCCGCGATAGCAGGTTGACAACGAATCGTTGGGCATCAGCTGCTACCGAGGAGTGAACATCGCCGATGGTGCCTACTCGCCTGCTTTCTTTGCGCACGGGAAGAACTCGAAACTGGAGCCCCACCGTACGAACGGCCATTCGCAAGAGCCCCGTGGTTGACGTCGTGAGGCTCGGGATGTTGGGTTTGGAGGGGGACGAACAGGCCGATACCTTGCACCACGGCGGTATCGACAAGGCGGTCCACCACTACCCAGCGCAACACTACACGGCGTGGACACTCGAGCTCCCAGAACACGCCTCGCAACTCGTCGTGGGGGCGTTCGGCGAGAACTTCTCGACGCTCGGCATGGACGAGCACAGCGTGTGTATCGGCGACGTCTACCGCGTCGGCACTGCGCTGCTGCAGGTGTCGTCCGGGCGAAGACCCTGCAGCAAACTGAACTGGGCGACCGGCGTCGACGACATGGTCCAACGGGTCGCCGCAACACGTCGCACCGGTTGGTACTACCGGGTGATCGAGGCCGGCGAGATATCGGGCCACGACGCGCTGCACCTCGTGTCACGGAGTCGTGAGGATTGGCCGGTGTTTCGCGTCGTCGGCGCGGTGCTCGGAGTGGCCGAGAACGAAGCAGACTACGAGCAGCTCGCTGACATGCCTGAGCTTTACGCCGGCTGGCGAACGGTGGCCAGGTCGAGACTTTCGCAGCGCTGACACACAGACGCTGAGGTTTGGACACAATCGATAGATGGAGGGATCATGAGAATCGTCGTCGTAGGTAATGGTATGGTGGGGCAGGAGTTTCTTCGGCTAATAGCCAGGAAACAGCCTGCCGATTGGACGGTCACGGTCTTCGGCGAGGAACGTCATCGAGCGTACGACAGAGTATCGCTGAGCAACTACGTAGACCATGGCGACGCCGAGCAGCTGGCGTTGGATTCCACGTCTTTCTTCGCTGACAACGGCTTCGACGCGGTACTCGGTGATGCGGTCGTGACAGTCAACCGCGAGGCCAAGTACGTGCAAACACAGTCCGGTCGCGTCGAGCACTTCGATGCGTTGGTCTTGGCGACCGGATCTCGTCCTTTCGTACCGCCTCTCGACGGTGTCGACGCGCAAGGCGTCTTCGTCTACCGGACGTTGGACGACTTGGACGCCATTCGAGACTATGCACGCTGCTGTCGCAGCGGTATCGTGCTCGGCGGCGGGCTATTGGGACTGGAGTGCGCCAACGCGCTCAGAAAGCTGGCGCTCTCGACGCGTATCGTCGAGTTGGCCGCACATTTGATGCCCGCGCAGGTCGATCGAGACGCGGGAGCGATAATTCGGACGATCATCGAGAACCAAGGTTACGTGGTGGAGACGAACTGCTCGGCCAAGCGCGTGGTGGTCGGAGATGGTCGTGTGAAGGGGTTGCAATGCGGCGATCGCGAGTTCGCCTGTGACTTGCTCGTCATCTCGGCGGGTATCGTTCCCGAGAGCACGTTGGCGCGTGAAGCGGGCTTGCGCGTCGGGCCGCGTGGCGGCATCGACGTCGATGACCAGTGCCGAACCTCGGACCCCAACATCTTCGCGATTGGCGAGTGCGCACGTTTCGAAAGTCGATGCTACGGACTCGTAGAGCCCGGCTACAGGATGGCGCAAGCCGCGTACGGGGCCCTCACTGGTAATCCACAGCCATTCAAGCATCGCGCGCCCTCGACCAAACTCAAACTGGCCGGGGCCAACGTCGCAGCCATCGGCGCGCCCGCCGAAAGCGACGCAGAAACACGTTCGTGGCAAGTGACGGACCGCACCGGGCTGAAGTACGCCAAAGTCGTAGTAGACGCGGCGACAGAACGACTGCAGCACTGTGTGCTCGTCGGTGATGTGTCCGCCTACGACCTGCTCGTCGTCTACTACAACGAGCGGCTGCCCGTGTCCGACGCGATCGTGGCTCGAGCGCTCGGCGGTGTGGAGGCGGACTCGGGAGAACTCCCCGACAGCGCGGTGTTGTGCTCGTGCAAGAGCCTCTGCAAAGGTGATCTGACACGCGAAATACAGCGCTGCGAGTCTCTCGACGTCAAGCTACTCAAGGCCAACACTGGGGCTGGCACGGGCTGTGGCGGCTGCGTTCCGACGCTGAACTCGTTGATCCGTCAAGTACGAGCCAAATCGGGGCGCGTCGAAGAGGCCGTCTTGTGCGATCACTTCCCGTATTCGAGGAAGCAGTTGTTCCAGAAGATGCGTGAACACAAGCTGGCTACCTTCGAAGAAGCACTGACCAAACTCGGTAAGGGTAACGGGTGTGAGGTTTGCCAGCCCGCGGTGGCCTCGATCTTGACCGCACTAACGCCGCACATGGTGATCGACCGCGACCACGTCGCTAGCCAGGACTTCAACGACCGCTTCCTCGCCAACGTCCAGCGGGACGGCACGTATTCCATCGTGCCGCGCTTACCTGCTGGTGAAGTCTCACCAGCGCGTTTGATCGCGCTCGGAAAGATCGCCGCGGACTTCGGACTCTACGTGCGCATAACCGGTGGCCAGCGCGTTGCGTTCTTTGGAGCGCGCATTGAACAACTGCCCCTGGTTTGGAGACGCCTTGTCGACGAAGGCTTCGAGTCCGGCCACACCTACGGCAAAGCGCTGCGCACCATCAAGACTTGCGTTGGCTCGAACTGGTGTGCCTGGGCCGTGCAAGACTCCACTAGCCTCGCCATCCGCCTCGAGGAGCGATACAAGGGCCTCCGTTCGCCGCACAAAACCAAAGCTGGCGTGTCTGGCTGCGTGCGCGACTGCGCGGAGGCGAAGATCAAAGACTTCGGCTTGGTAGCGACCGACAAGGGCTGGAACTTGGTCGTGGCCGGCAACGGAGGCCGCGACGCCGCAACCGGTAAGTTGCTGGCCCAAGACGTCGACCAAGACACGGTCGTGCGTTATCTGGATCGCTTGCTCATGTACTATATCCGCACCGGAGATCACTTGGCGCGCACCGTGACCTGGATGAACGGCTTGCCCGGCGGAATCGACCACCTCCGTGAGGTGCTCGTCGAAGACAAACTCGGCATCGCCGCCGAACTAGAAGAGGAGATGCAGGCCATCGTGGCGGGCGGTCGCTGCGAATGGGCTGCTACCCTGGAGGACTCCACGGTGCTCGAACGGTTCCGCCACTACGTCAATGCCCCCGGCACCGATCCCACGATCGTGCACATCGACGAACGCGACCAACACCGCGCTGCGACGCCCGAGGAACGCCGTAAGCTCTTCGTGTTGTCGCCAACACCGACGTCCACCAATTGGGTCGACGTCGCGGACGTCGGCTCACTCGTGATCAACTTTGGTGTCAACGCGCTCGTCCAAGGGCGAGACGTCGCGGTGTTTTTGTTACGGAGCGGACGTCTTCTGGCCATCGACAACATCGACCCGATAGCGTGCTCGTCCGTGCTGTCGCGCGGGGTGGTCGTCGAGCGGAACGGCGACACGCTCGTCATATCGCCCATCACTCGCAAAGCCTTTTCGCTCACCACCGGCAGTTGCGTCGAGAAGCCGGAGTACCGAGTGCAAACCTACAAGACGCGAGTCCAAGCGGGCCGCGTGCAGGTGCGGCTCGTCCCGACGCTGGGCACGGACCAACACAAAGGACCGACCCCGGGCGTCAACCCGATCGCGGCCAACTGAGGCCACCAAACGACTCGACTTCAGGGGGGCCACCGAATCGCACGCGGTGGTGCGTTCGGTGAGCCCTCCACCTTCGCGGCTCGGATTCGGAGCTCGCCCGCTGACGACCATCGATCCGATCGCGCCCAACCGATCCTCAAAACAACCGATTCATGCCGTTCAGGGCGGCGACGCGGTAGGCCTCCGCCATCGTCGGGTAGTTGAAGGTCGTGTCGCAGAAATAGGACACGTCGTTGGCCCCGCCGGTCATGACCGCTTGTCCGATGTGTATGATCTCCGAAGCTTGGTCGCCGAAGCAGTGGATGCCGAGCACCTCGCGCGTCTCACGGTGAAACAGTAACTTCAACACACCGACGGTCTGCCCGGTGATCTGCGCGCGCGCCAGGCTCCGAAATTGGGCACGCCCAACCTCGTACGGCACCTTCTGCTCGGTGAGTTCGCGCTCCGTGCGCCCGATCGAGCTGATCTCGGGGGCGGTGTAGATGCCGGAGGGCACTTGATGCTCACCGCGTGGCCTGCAGTCTCCGGTCACCCAGTGTTTTGCGGCGGCCCGCCCTTGATCGTAAGAGGCGCTCGCCAACCCGGGCGGACCGATCACGTCCCCCACGGCGTAGATGTGCGGGACCGAGGTGCGGTAGTAATCGTCGACCTGGATTTGCCCGCGGTGATCAGACGCGATGCCAATCGCCTCGAGCCCTAGGCCCTGCGAGTTGCCCGTACGGCCGTTTGCCCACAGCAGGTAGTCGGATTTCACCTTCTTGCCGGACTTCAGGTAGAGCACTACGCCGTCGTCCCGCGGCTCGATGCGCTCGAACTCCTCGTCGTGACGAATCACGATGCCCTGGTCACGCAAATGATAGGCCAACGCGTCGACGATCTCGTCGTCCAAGAAGGAGAGCAGCTTGCTGCGCTGGTTTATCAGGTCCACCTTGATGTCGAAGTTCCTGAAGATGCAGGCGTACTCGCAGCCGATGACGCCCGCGCCGTAGATCGCGATTGACTTGGGGCTTCGGTCCAACTTCAGGATCGTGTCGCTGTCGCGCACGCGCGGGTGCGTGAAGTCGACGTTTGGCGGGCGGTAGGGCCGCGAGCCCGTCGCGATGACGAACGCCTTGGCAGTCAACTTCTCGAGGTGTCCCGAGCTGCGCGTCACCGTGAGCTCGTCGGCGGAAGAAAACTCGGCGCTGCCATGAACGACCTCGACGTCGTTGCGCGAGTAGAACCCTTGTCTCACGGTGACCTGCTTCTTGATCACCTGATCGGCGCTGCGAACCAACGCGGGGAACTCGGGACACAACGCGCTGCCCGCGCCCGACAAGGCGGGGTCGCGACGAAACTCCAACATCTTCCCCACCGCGTGACGCAGCGCCTTGCTCGGAATCGTGCCCCAATGGGTGCAACCTCCACCTACCGACTCGTGACGCTCAACCAGCGCCACCTTCTTGCCGGCTTTGCACGCTTGCATCGCCGCACCTTCACCGGCCGGCCCGCTACCAATCACCACTAGGTCGAAATCGCTCACGGCAACAGCTAATGCGGCAACGCTGATTCCTGCAAGCCTCACCGCAGTGTTTCCGGAGTATTACGAAACACGCTGGGCGAGGCCAGGCTAATGAGGCTTCTCAACTACTGGATTAGACTGGTTTTTTTCTCCAAGCGCGAGCCCGGACGGTGATCGCCCGACGGCCGCTTACCGAGACGCTCGATCCCTGAAAACGAATCCACGCGCGCGGCACGGCCAGCGGGAGCAGTGTTCACTCGACATCGGAACCAGGTGGCCGCTCCGACAGAACCGCGCGCTGGCGCGCACCACGGTTACGCCCTTTCGCTCGCCCTCGCACGTCTTTGGAGACGATCCTGCGCCGGCTCGTGCCAAACTAACGTCATGAGAGTAAACGCCATGTTCTCGATTTCGATCCTCGTTGCGCCGGCGTGTGGAGCGCTCGACGGAAAATCGTGCACCGAAATCGGATGTCGCAACAGCGCTTCGGTGAGACTGTTGTCGGTCGATGGCGCGCACAAGGCCTACCAGATGACGGTCTTGGCCGATGGCCGTTCGATAACCTGCACCACACCACCATTCACCGGCTCGGGCGACGTGAGCAGCCGGCCTTGCAGCGCTCCGGAGGTCTCGGTGAGCATCGAACGACTGGTCGATTGCACGGAGACGCGGAACGGCGACGCGGTCTCTCAGTCTTGTGTTCCCAACGGCGAACTCGCGCAGACCCTGACTTTTGACGCAACGCCGTCGCAGGTCGTCGTCGAGCTCGTCGAAGAATCCGGCGCGACCTTCGAACGGACCTTTACGCTGCAATACCGCACCGTGATGCCCAACGGGCCCGAGTGCGAGCCCGCGTGTCTGCAGTCGAACGACGAATGGGTCGTGCAGTGACGGGCGGCGGCCCCGCGGTTGGGAGGCCGCGCAATGCCGCCGAAGCGCGGTTTCTGTGTCCAAAATTTCGCGCCGGACCTCAAAAATTTCTGAACCAACTCGACTCGGCTGCGGCCAGCGTAAATATCCCAGCTGGATGCGGATCCACGCGCCGATAACTCGAGGCTACGACGGAAAGGCAGCAAGCCAAAACGGTGGTTTGGGTACCAGGAGCTCGCGGACATTCGTCCTTGCAACGCTTCTGGAGTCGCCATGTTTTTCACCGTACCCAATCGTCGATGGTCCTTAGCTTCACTGCTCGTCAACACCGCTGCTTTCAGTTGGGTTAGCGGTTGCAGCTCTGACGCGGGTGGCCCCAACCAAGGGGTGATTGCGCGTGAGACACCCGCAGCTCCGACCGCGGGTAATGGGGATCCGGCCGCCCCGCTCGATCCTGGCAGCCAAGGTATGACCCCAGGTACAACTGCGGGAGCGCCAACACCTACGGACATCGGAGAAGGGCTCGAACAGCTGCCGACCGGCGGCGCGACCACGGGCCCGATCGCGGAATGTGCTTCCACGAGCCAGCCCACGGAGCTCGAGGGAGTGACGTTGGTGTTCGCCTTCGACGTATCGGGCTCGATGGCATCCGACGCCACGGCGCGCCAGTTCAAATGGGAACCCGTCAGCTTGGCCGCAAAGACGTTCTTCTCTAGCCCCGACTCGGCAGACGTCTCCGCGCAGCTGACGTTTTTCCCAGGAGCGAACGTCGGTGGGGGCGGCGGCGGGTTTGGAGGCGGAGGAGGAGGAGGCGGCGGTGGGGGCGGCGGCGGCCAGAACCAGGCCGAGGCGACGTGCACCGACGAGGACTACATGGAGCCGGACATTCCTTTGACGGCGCTGCCGTCGGATCTGTTTGGCACGACGATCGACGCCACCGAACCCAACCGGCTCGGGACCCCGACGCGGTACATCTTACCCGCCGTCATTCAGCAGGCCATCGACCTCCGCGAGGCCCAGCCTTCGAGCTATGCAGTGGTACTGGTTACCGATGGTTTGCCCACCACTTGTTCCTCGACGGACGCGGATGACATCAACGAAGTCGCAGCCCTTGCGGCAGCCGGTCCAGCCGCTGGCATCCCCGTCTACGTGATTGGCGTCGACACCCCGGCCGAAGCGACCGTCGGCGCAGGTGAAGACGGCATCGGCAACCTGAACTTGATCGCTCAGCAAGGCGGAACGGACGCGGCGTTCGTGATCGACACCGGCGACGTCGACAAGACGGTCGCCGACTTCGTGGCTGTGGTCAACAGCATCAAGGAGAGCACGTTCTCCTGCAACTTGCCCATCCCGCAAGCGCCAGCTGGCCAGACCTTCGACGCAACCCGCGTGAACGTCACCTTCAAGACCGACGCGCAACAGGACTTGGTCTACGATCCCACCTGCCAGTCGGAGTGGGGTTGGAAATACGATGACGAGCTGAATCCCTCGACCATCGTGCTCTGCGACGTCGCGTGTTCGAGCGTGAAATCGATCTCGACCACGGGTTCCGTCGACGTTCAGTTCGGGTGCGAACGACGCGTCATCAACAAGTGACGGCGCTCGACGCCCCCGTCGCGCGGTCCGAGCCGTCCTTTTTTGAAGGGCGTTCGGACCGCTTCGCGTATCCCCAGGGCGGCTCCGGTTGAACCGAACTCTGCCCCAACGTGGGCGGCTCGAATCGCGGTCAGGTCAACTCGGCCGAACAGTGTGTAACAGTCGACGTACGGGCGCGGCGCCGTTTCGTTGCCGCGGGGTGTTGCCCCGCCACGCTGACGACGGGAGGCTTTCGTCACGCGCCGTCAGGTGTGGAGCCGCGTCATCACGGCTTCCAATTGGGTGCGTTCGCCGCTCAGCTGCACCT
The DNA here is from genome assembly GCA_966249405.1 of uncultured bacterium. Lineage (GTDB taxonomy): Bacteria > Myxococcota_A > Polyangia > Polyangiales > Polyangiaceae > SZUA-265. The sequence continues at coordinate 35,051 of CBINDO010000039.1, forward strand.
CGACGGAGCTCGCGCCATATTCGATGATCTCGAGAGCTACCTGGTGACGTTCACACCAATGACGCACCCGAGGCTCGTCGGCATAACTCACCTTCAGTCGACGTTGCTCGGTCTGCGTGACGGGGACCAGCGTCGCGCGTTCGACCGCTTGCCGAACGGCGTCCGTGTAGGCACGGACCAGGCCGCCGGTACCCAGTTTGGTGCCTCCGAAGTATCGCACCACGAGCGCGCCGGTGTTGCGCAGCGAGGCCCCGAGTAACACGCGTAACATCGGATAGCCCGCCGTCTTCGACGGTTCCCCGTCGTCCGAGAACCGGGTTTGAAGTTCACTTTGCCCGACGTGCGCGAAACACACGTGACGGCTGTGCGGATGAGCTGCCCGGAGCCGCTCCTGCTCGGTGACCACGACGTCGGGGTCCGAACACGGCAACAACGTCGCGATGAACCGCGACCCGGACACCTTGTCGATCTCGTGCTCGGACCGACCCTGGACTTGGCAACACGGGCCCTTCGCGGTGACGTCCATCGCCGAACTACCTAGAGCAGATCTCGAAACCGGTTGCGATGGGAAAAACGCCCGCCCAACTGGGATGAGGCGGTCGTTTCTCCCCGGCTTTTGCCACCCGCTTTTCGATCGCTCACCTGTTACATTGGTCGCGGGTCTCAGTTTTGAGACCCGCTCTTAGCGAACGCGCGCTCGCGCGGGCACAAAAAGCAAACGCGGTGGGAGGGAGCCGAACCCCGTCTCACCGCGCTGGGCCCAACCAAGGGCGCTCGCACGCTCGAACTCAAGCGCTGAGGTTCTTGTTGGGATCGGGCTCGGTCTTGTTGGCCTCTGCCTCGTCCTCGGAGATGCCTTTCTTGAAGTTCTTGATGCCCTTGCCGAGGCCAGCGCCCATTTCGGCGAAGCGCTTCGGCCCAAAGATGAGGGCAACCACCACCAACACGATCAACCAATGACCCAAACTCAAGCCACCCATAACATTTCTCCTGACGCGTCAATTCACCGCCGAAAATTCACTCCTGAGATTCACAGAGCGCCGCCCATTCAGTGAGACGCAAACACGCCGTAGGCGATCGTCAATACAAAGGGAACGAGAAGCCACAACACCGGCCCAAGCGAGCTTTCGTATTTCGTGTCGTCCTGGTGCTCTCCCGCCTTGAGGGCGGCTGTGGATACTTGCTTGTTGTCAGCCATGGGAAAGCGCCTCTTTGTCGGACAAAGCCGTGTGGCGTCCAGTCTATTCTCTAAATTGCGTCGTTCTGCGGCGGGTTCAAGTCAGGCGCCCAAACTAGGCTAGTTTTGTGCGGCAACCGCCCCGAGCCGTTACAGCGCGGCCACCGAAAGACCCTGTGGGCGCACCCGAGCGCCCTGTTCCAGGGCACGAAATACCGCTGCGTGCCCCAATCGTTCCAACCATTTAGCCGCGCCCGTCGAACCCGGAAAAGGCCGCCTACGGCGCGAGGTGCCCGCGGCCGTTCGTGGACTGCCCGGCACCGCAGCCCCCCCGAGTCAATCCGCGGCTCGCACCTAGGCGTCTGAAGGCGGGTCCGCGAGCCACCCGCTCGTCGTGGTGCCGTCACCAAAACGCCAAAAGGCCGGGCACGACCCCAGCCCCTCGGCGCTCGGAAGAGCGAAGCGGTTTACTGAACCATCACGCCGTCGAACTCGAGCCAGCTGTAGAACAGGTACGGAGCGCCCGCCGAATAGGCGCGGACGTAGCGGTAACCCGTGTCCGCCTCTGGGGCGAACGCTTGGCTATACGAGCCGTACCCGCCGTAGGGCGACCCGTCGAACACGAACAAGTTCCAGTCGTAGACGCCGAGGTCCGTCCACTCCGTTAGGTCGTTGCTGCCTTGGAACGTGGGCGCACCGTCGCGGCCGTTGACGATGTACCCTCGTACGCCCGTAACCAGGAGTTGGTGCCCGGCACCGTAGTCGTACATCAACCACTCGGGATTGCCGCTGTCGATCGCCGACATCCAACCATCTTGATCGGGGTTCAACGCGTGGGTCGCCGCCCACGCTCCCGTCTCGGTGCTGGCCGAAGCGGCAACCGGAGTCTGTGGCTCGGCGTTCAGGATGGCGGTCGTGCCGTCCGTGCACGACTGACGGATCACGGGTGTCCCAGCCGCACTGACGTAGGTCGTGGTCACGGTGCACGACGTGCCGTCGGCGCCGGGCTGGCCCGCGTTACCCTGGGGCCCTTCCGGACCCTCTACGCCCGCGTCACCCTGGGGCCCGGTCGGGCCCTGCGGACCAGTCGGGCCCTGCGCCCCCGCGTCCCCCTGCAGCCCCATCGGCCCCTCTGGCCCGATCGGACCCTGCGCACCCGTCGCGCCTGGTGCTCCCTGAGGTCCGGTCGCGCCGGGAACTCCGGCGTCGCCGCGAGGCCCTGGTTCACCCGCGGCACCCTGTTCACCTGGCTCACCTCGAGCGCCGGTTGCGCCCGTTGCGCCGGTTGCGCCGCGTTCACCCGCCGGGCCCGTCGCGCCACGCTCGCCGTCCACGCCATTGCAGATGACGGTGGTGTCGGCGACCTCCGAGTCGTCGAGCGTGCCATCGCCGTCCGCGTCGATCCCTTGGGCTACCGTGTAACCCCCTGCTTCGCAGTCTTCGCCAGGTTCCAGCGCTTCCACGATGGTCAGATTTTCGGGTCCCGACGTGGTGTCGGACGTCGCCGAATCCGAGCAGCCAACGCCCATGCTGGAGACGATGAACGCGAGTGAAGAAATTGCAGCCTTGTGCATGATGATGATCTCCCCAATTGTCTTGATGAAGCGGACGACAATGTCCTCACCCCCCATCGACCATCACCACTCACGTCTTAAGCAAACCCGAGCGTTTCATTCCAACATTGTAGCGCTCATACATTAACGCCCCATCCAGCGTGACACATCTCCACGACGTGGCGCTCGTGTTGCTCATTGTTGCCGCGTCAACCTCGTGACGCAAGCGACCTGCGCCGATACGATGCCTCGACTTCGGCGAGTAGCGCCTGAAGGGTACTCCGAGCGCTGCCGTGTACGAACGGCGCCCAGCCCGCACGAAACACCGTGTCCAAGAGTAGGCCCTCCAAAGCAACGCTCAGCTCGTCCGCGCCAAGCTTCGCGACGTCGAACGCGTCGAGCCCCGCGGCGCACACACGCAGCGCTGCTTCTGACGCCTCGACCGGGCGCAAACGCCGACGCTCGGGCTCGGAGACGGTCACCAAAACGTTGGCGAGGTAAGCGAGTTCGGCGACGCGCAGCTCGTACACCGCGACGTCGCGCTCTCGAAGTAACGACAGCGCCGCGGACAACGTCGTGTACGCGCTGCTCGTGTCCGGCTGCGCAAGTTCACTCCCCAATACGTCGACCAACCTTCTTGGAGTTCGACCAGGCTTCGTCATCTCGAGATCGGCCTGGGCACGTTGCTTGCCGTAGACCTCACGAAAATACGCGTGGGTCACCGGGTCGCGACCGCCTTCGTACTCGAGCCGTTCGATCACCAAGCCCACGAAGCTTCGTGCGTCCGCGAGAGATACGTATCCCCGTTGGGTGCGCCGCTCGTGACGCGCCCCGCGTGCCACCTCTTCAGCGGCCTCCAACCTACTCAGCGCCTTGACCAATCCGCCGCGCTCCTCGATCTCCGTCACGCTGATGTCGCGGCAGCGCTCCAGGATGGCGCGCAAAAACTCCGAATACTCGGTGTCGAGCGACAATAGGCAGGTCGCAAGCACATCGAAACCGCCCAACCCGCGATCGACGAGACGGAACTCTTCCCACTCCTCGAAGGCTGCGAGTTCGAGGGCACGTTCGACGCGCTCGTGATAGCGGTCGTCGATTTCGACATCCTCCTGCAGCGCGTCCATGTCAACGACGTACGCGAGCTCTGCCACCGCGAAACACAAGAACTCGCGCGGTAGCTCGACCAAACGTTTCGTCACCGCTGCCTCGCCAGCTTCCGACAACACCTCGAGCCACAACACGAAACGCGCCGCGTCGAAGCGCTCTTCGGCGTCGTCCGTCGACCGCCACAGGTCGTCGTCGAACATCGCCTCCAGCTGCGGAGTCGTGGCCAACGCGACGAGCTCGCCCGCGTCTTCGAGCCCCACCTCGTGAACCAGCTCCGACAAACGCTCGGGCGGCAACGCTTGGACGGTGGTTACCAGGTCCGGTGCCGACAGAACCCGGTTCAGTAATCGTGTGGCGTGTAGTTCGTTCGCTCTCAGTTTACCCATGGACCGCCTCCTGACTTGACTCCCCCTTCCACAAACGTCCGCAACTGCGGGAAAATTTGGAAGCTAGGAATTCACGACGGGCGGTGTTACCGTAGATGTCGTCAGGGGTTGAGACGTGTCCGTGTGCTGGGCAGCACAGCGCTCGCACGGCGGCACAGCGCTCTCACGGCTACACAGCTCAGCAGCTCAGCACGTCTCACCACAGCAACGTAAATGGCAGGTTGTCGCCCATCTCGTCGGGGTTGTCGCCCATGGCCTCTTGATGGCCTTGCCCCAGTTCGCCTTCGTAGTTGTATCCCCAACACTTGACGCGTCCGTCGATGAGCAAAACACACGGGTGATAACCCCCGGACGTGATTTTTTGCGCGCCGAGGTCGGTGCCCAAAGAGATGACTGGCAAGTAGTCGCCTAGCTCGTAGGGCTGATCTCCCCAGGTATCGGTTGTCCCTCCGCCCGGCACGCCATAGATGCCGTAGCCCCAACACCGCACGTCGTGAGAATCGAGCAGAGCGCACGTATGGTATTGGCCACAACCTCCGGCCAGCGCCGTTCGCCCATATCCAAGGTCGATCGGCTGCAGGTTGTCGCCCATCTCGTAGGGCTGGTCACCCCGCGCATCGTTCGAGGATTGGCCCAGTTGGCCAAAGTCGTTACCGCCCCAGCATTTGAGCCAGCCCGTATCGAGCACGGCGCACGTGTGTTGTGGGCCGGCCGAAACATCGACCGCAAACCGGGCAATACCCAGGTCAATGCCGATCAAGGCGTCGCCCAGTTCGTTTGGCGCGTCGCCGAGAGCATTCGTGTGGCCTTGACCCAGCTGGCCCGAGGAGTTGTTTCCCCAGCACTTGAGCTGGTGGTCGTCGAGCAGGGCGCAGGTGTGGTAACCTCCCGCGACGAGCTTTAGCGCAGTGCGCCCCAAACCGAGATCGACCGCGGGCAGGTTGTCCCCCATCTCGTCGGGTCCGTCCCCGCGGTAGTTGGTGTCCCCATATCCGAGCTGCCCGCTGCTGCCACCACCCCAACATTTCACTTGGCCGCCAGTGAGCAACGCACAGGTGTGGTCCGAGCCAGCGGTCAGTCGCTGAACGGTGACACCAGCGCCCAAGTCGACCTCGGGAAGGTAGTCGCCCATTTCGCCCGGCTCGTCCCCACGTGAGAGGTTGTCACCGAGCCCAAGCTGGCCGCTCCCGTTCTGCCCCCAACACTTGACGTGCTGGTTATCGAGCAACGCGCAGGTGTGTCCGTATCCGGTGACCACCTGGCGCGCGCTGCGACCCGTGCCCAAGTCCACTTCCGGCAAATAGGCGCCCATCTGGTAGGCCGAGTTACCGATGATGGCGGTAGAGCCGAGGCCGAGTTGGCCGGACGGGTTCCATCCCCAACACTTGACGCGTCCGTCGGCGCGACGGGCGCAGCTGTGGAAATAGCTGGAGCTGACCTCGACGACCTCGGGACCGCAAGTCTGCGGACAGTCGTCCCCGAAGTCGACGTTGCCGTCGTCACACGCTTCCCACGCCTGCTGGATGCCGTCGCCACATTCCGGTGGCGCGCACAGGGTCGTGCAATCGTCGTCTTCGTTCAGGTTGCCGTCATCGCATTGCTCGGAGCTTTGCTGGATGCCGTCCCCGCATGTCGGCGGTGCGCAAGCCGTCGTGCAGAAGTCGTCCTCGTCGGTGTTCCCGTCGTCGCACACTTCCCACGACTGGCTTAACCCGTCACCACACGAAGGTGGTGCGCACTTGGACGTGCAATCGTCGTCTTCGTCGTCGTCCCCGTCGTCGCAATCCTCCGTAGAGTGGGTAATGCCGTCGCCGCATTCGGGCGGTTTGCACAATATGGTGCACCCATCCTCGTTGTCGTCGTTGCCATCGTCGCAAACCTCGTCGGTTTGCACCTTACCGTCGCCACATTCCGGGCTAGCGCACCTGGCCGTCTCACATCTGGAACACAGTTTCCCTCACACGATTCGACGAGCGTCTCACTAACGAGGTTACGTCCACACTCCCACAACTCGTCACCTGACCGGCAGTAACGTGCACCCTCCGTCGCGTCGGTGCAGCCGACGATGATCTCTGAGCACGCGCCTTCCGACGGATCGCAGTTGAACTTCTTGGCGCACCCGCCGTTGCTTTGCCATCGACCTTGGGAGCACACCAAGGTTTGCTTGCTGTCGTTGACGTCGCAGGCACGCAAGCCACCCTTGTCGCACGGGCCGTCCAAGGTGGGCTCCTGCGGCAGGACGCCGGTGCTGTCGTCGCTGGACGTGACCGTGGACAGGGCGCCGCCGGCGTCTTCGAACGCCGTGGATTCTTGCCCCGAGGACCGAGCTCCGGTCGTCTCCACGTCCGCGTCGATGGTCGTCGCCGCCGTTGGGCCTGCTTCTAGAGCTCCGGCGTCGACCGTCGAGGTGGTATCTCCCGCGTCGCCCTCGCCTTGCCGGGGTTGCCCGAAGTCCCGCGCCTCACCCCCACAGCCCAAGCAAAGCAACCCGCCAAACCAAGATAGCGCCAAGACCCGTCGCGACATTTGACGTCGCTTATAGCAAAGCGGCGTCGACCGGCGGGCGCCCCTCGGACGTCTCGACACGTTTGCTTGGCGTTGGGGGCGCACGCCATCGGCGCAACGTCGAGGTAACGTCCTCTTTGGGAACGACTCGAGAGGCGAAGCGCCCGATACCTGGTCTCCACCCGCCCCAGGTGGACGCGGGCATGCCCGTCT
>CBINDO010000040.1:0-41337 GCA_966249405.1 uncultured bacterium
CTCCCTTCCGGCCCCCGCGCCCCCCACTCCCCCCCCCCCCCCCCGCCGGCCCCCCCTACCCTCCGGCCCCCCCCGCCCCCACTTCTCCACGCCTCACCCCGACGTCCGCCCCCCAGCCTGTACCTCCGCGCCAACCCGACGTCCGCTCCTCTCAGAAGGCGCCAACGGCGCCACTTCTCCACGCCTCACCCCAACGTCCGCCCCCCAACGTCTCACCCGTTCACTCACCGCACCCCTCCGCCTCCGCACAAACGAGAAAGAGCGGCCAATGCCGCCCCTTCTCGTTCAGCCAGTGAGGCTGAACGCAAATCGTCGAGACCAAGCGAGGTCGGCGCCGCGTCGCCCGCAGCCTACTACTGTAGGCGAGGACGCACGGCGTCGAGATCGCGCAGGTATCGGCGATTTGTCTCAGCCTCACTCGTCCATGTCGGTTATTTCGACACGCGGCAAGTCGCTGTGCTCACGAGGTGCGCGTGGCGGACGTTGCCGACGACGATTCGCGTCGCTGCCACCACCGCCACCGCCGCGTTCACCACCACCACGACGGTGGCCACCGCCACCTTCGCCGCCGCGTTCACCACCGCCGGGCCTTGCGACGCCGCCTTCGGGCTCGGGCAGCAGAGCGCGACGGCTCAAACGAATCTTGCCGTCGCGTTCGACGCTCAGCACCTTGACGGTGATTTCGTCACCCTCCTTGAGCACGTCGTAGACATTCTCGGTGCGCTCGTGGGCGATCTCGGAGACGTGCAGCAGCGCCTCGGTGTTCGGCAGGATCTCGACGAACGCGCCGAAGTCGACGACGCGTTTGACCACGCCCTCGTAAACCTTGCCCACTTCAGGCTCCTCGAGCAGACCTTCGATGATCTTGATCGCCTTGGACACTGCGGCCGAATCGGCCGAAGCAACCGAGACGGTACCGTCGTCTTCGATGTTGATCGCACATCCCGTTTGTTCGGTGATGCCCTTGATCGTCTTGCCACCGGAGCCGATGATGATGCGGATCTGCTCGGGCTTGACCTTGATGGTCGTGATGCGTGGCGCCCACCGGTTGAGCTCGGTCCGGTGACTCGGAAGCGCCTCGAGCATCTTGCCCAAGATGTGCAGTCGACCTTCACGTGCCTGGTTCAGCGCCTGTTCCAGCACCGAGCGCTCGAGGCCTTTGATCTTGATGTCCATCTGGATCGCGGTGACGCCGCGCTTGGTGCCGCAGACCTTGAAGTCCATGTCGCCCAGGTGGTCCTCGTCGCCGAGGATGTCGCTCAGGACCGCGACCCGACCGCCGTCGGTGATCAAGCCCATCGCAATACCGGCTACCGGTGCACGCAAGGGTACGCCGCAGTCCATGAGGCTCAACGTACCACCGCACACCGATGCCATCGAACTGGAACCGTTGGACTCCAGAACCTCGCTCACCACGCGAATGGTGTACGGGAACTCGTCGTGGCTCGGCATCATGCGCGCCAAAGCGCGCTCGGCGAGCGCGCCGTGCCCGATTTCGCGACGCGCCGGTCCGCGCATCGGCTTCACCTCGCCCGTGCTGAACGGCGGGAAGTTGTAATGGAGCATGAAGCGCTTCCACGTCTCACCGGTGAGACCGTCAATCTTCTGCTCGTCGGTAGCGGTACCGAGCGTACACGTGACGATCGTCTGCGTCTCACCACGTTGGAACAGGGCCGAGCCATGGGTGCGGGGCAACAACCCGGGCTCGCACATGATCGGACGGATCGTCTTCGAATCACGACCGTCGATGCGCTTGCCAGTGTTGAGCACCATGTTGCGCACGACCTCGGCCTTGCGGTTCTCGAACTCGTTGATGATGAGCTTCTCGTTCGGCGCGTAGTCGGCACCGAGCTCCGCGCTGATGGTCGCCACGAGCGCCTTTTTGACGACCGAGTAGGCGTCGTAGCGGGCATGCTTCTCCTTGACGACGCACGCCTTGGCGATGCCATCGTCGACGAGCTCACTCACGCGTTTGGCGATCTTGGCATCCAACACGGGCACCGAGAATGCGCGCTTGGGACGACCCACTGCGGCACGCAGCCGCTCGATCAGGGCGATCACGGCCTGGCCTTCTTGATGTGCGAACTCCAAGGCGTCGATCACGTCGGCTTCCGTCGCCTCGTCGGCGCCGCCTTCGACCATCACGAGCGCGTCCTTCGTCGCAGCGACGGTGAGGTCGATGTCCGCCTCGGCGATTTGCTCGAAGGTCGGGTACACGATGAGACGTCCGTCGATCCGAACCACGCGAATGCCGACCACCGGACCATCCCAAGGGATGTCGGAGATGTGCACGGCGGCGCTCGCGCCGATCAGCGCCAACACGTCCGTGGGGTTCTGCTGATCGCTGCTCATCACCGTTGCGATGATCTGCGTGTCCTTGACGTACCCGTCGGGGAACAACGGACGCAGGGGGCGATCCATCAAACGGCTAGTCAGCGTCTCGCTGTCACGAAGGCGTCCTTCGCGCTTGAAAAAGCCACCGGGGATACGGCCTGCAGCGTACGTCTTCTCTACGTACTCACAGGTCATCGGGAAGAAGTCGAGGCCGGGCCGCTCCGAGGTCGAAACGGCGGTCACGAGGACCACACTTTCGCCATAGGTCACGAGCACAGCGCCATCCGCCTGTTTGGCGAGACGACCGGTTTCGAGGGTCAGCGTCTTGCCACCAATTTCAATCGATTCACGTACAAACATTATACTCAGCGCTCCTAACGCTTCACGGTCACAAGATAACGGTGGACCGTCCGTGGAGTGGATTGAGCGGTGAGCTTCAGCCTCGGTTCCTGAACGCGACTACCAGGTCGCGTTCACGAGTCGAAGTTGAAGAACCTCACCCGCACGGACTCCTGTTTTGGGTTTACCTCGACCCCGCTCAAACGCCGGCGGGGCCGAAGCGGAGTGGCCGCGGGCACCTTAGGGTACTCGCGGCCACTTTTGCCACTTTATCGTCGGAGGCCGAGGGCCGCGACGATATTGCGGTAACGCTCGATGTCCTTCTTCTTCAAGTAGTTGAGCAAGCGACGACGCTGGCTCACCATCTTCAGAAGACCGCGGCGCGAGTGATGGTCCTTCGCGTGCACCTTGAAGTGGTCCGTGAGGTGGTTGATCCGCTGAGACAACAGGGCAACCTGAACCTCGGGCGAACCGGTATCGGACTCGTGCTGGCGGTGGGTATCGATGACGACTTGTTTTGCACCAATGGGAAGGGGCATGTCTTTTCCTTTTTTTCGGTTGTTTCGACCCAGCACTCGGCGTGCAACTCCCAAAGTGCGAGACCTTTCGATCCCTGAGTTCCGGACGTGGTGTCCGGTGCTTCGGGTCTTGCGCCGAGCAAGGTTGCTGAGTCGACGCGCTCCTTAACACCGAAACCCGCGAAAGGTAAAATCCAAACGCCTGGAATCCCGCGTTTGCTGGCGGAAGAGCAGCGCAGGGCCCACACGGCTTCCACGGCCGACGCTCCAGGCCATTGGGCCGGCGCGTCTATTTCTGATGCTCGCGAGCCACGTCTCGGTCCACCGTTTCGATCGCCAAGTCGGGCTGTTCCTCGCGGAGCAGCTCGGCGATCCGGTGCGAGATGGAAACGGAGCGGTGGCGGCCGCCGGTACAACCAATCGCCACCGTGAGGTAGCTCTTGCCCTCCGTCTGATACTGAGGAATGAGGAAGCGGAGCAGAGCAACGGCGTGCCGCAAGAACTCTTGGGTCGGTTCCTGAGCCATCACGTAGTCGCGAACCGGAGCTTCGAGCCCCGACATGGCGCGTAACCCTTCGACGAAGAACGGGTTAGGCAAGAAGCGTACGTCCAACATCAGGTCGGCATCGACCGGTGTCCCATACTTGAAGCCGAACGAAACGAAACGCGTCAGCATCTGCCGGGTGCGGCCCTGGCGGGGACGGAACAGCTCGACCACACGACGCCGCAAGTCGTGGACGCTCAGATCCGACGTGTCGACCACGACGTCTGCAACTTCGCGGAGCGGCGCCAGGCGCTCACGTTCGAGCCGTATGCCTTCGAGAACGGCGAGGGACGGCCCCGTCTCCGGGTCGAGCGAGCCGAGGGGGTGCGGTCGTCGCGTTGCGCTGAATCGCGCGAGCAACGCGGGTTCAGCTGCCTCCAGGAAAAGCACGCTGCAATCGACACGCGGTTCTTTGCGCAGGCGCGAGAGCTCGTTGACGTTGTCCTGGAGGAAAGCACGGACGCGCACGTCGATGCCCATCGCGACCTTGGTCAACTCGCTGCGCTCGCACATTTGGAGCGCAGCGGTGAACGACGACGGCGGTAGGTTATCGACGCAGTAATAACCGAGATCCTCGAGCGCGCGGAGCGCCGTGGACCTCCCCGCACCGCTGAGCCCTGTGACGACCACTATGTTCATCTGTCGCAAAATCAACCGGCTGGAACTGTCTGCCGAATAGATTGCGCGCACCCAGACGACGCGTCAACTGTTTCCCCCCGGACGTTCCCCTCATCCCGCGATGTCGTCGGGGCTCGGAATGCCCTCGAAGTCTTCGCCATCACTCGCCTCGTGCCGGCGCCGCTTGGCCTCGTGGGCACCTTTGTGGTGCTGCACCTGACGCTCCAGCTTGTGGATCACCTTGTCGATGGCCGAATACATGTCTTGCGAACTCTCTTTGGCTTCGAAGTGTTCGCTGCCGCTCGATACCCTGACCTCAGCGACTTGCTCGTGCGTCTCCACCGAAAGCGTCACCTTCGCAGTCATGGGCTGACGAAGGAACTTCTGTAGCTTGGCCACCTTGTCGGTCGCATGTGCCTTGATGGCTTCGGTCGATTCCACGTGCCGAAAAGTAATGCTGATGTTCATGTTCACCCTTTCCCGAGCTAAAACAACTTCTTGCGCTTGGAAGACGACAATATCCCGAGCATTTCTCGATACTTCGCCACTGTGCGTCGGGCGATCTTGATGCCGGAATCGTCTTCCAGACACTTGACGATGGCCTGATCGGACAGCGGGTTTTTCTTGTCCTCTTCGTCGATGAGTTTCTTGATCGCTTGCTTGACGCTCTCGCTGGCGATGTCCTCCTCTGCCACCCGCTTGATCTTCGAATTGAAGAAGTACTTCAGCTCGAACAACCCTTGCGGGGTGTGCATGTATTTGTTCGTCGTCACCCGCGAAATCGTCGATTCGTGCATGTTCAGCACGTCTGCGATGTCGCGCAGGATCATGGGTTTGAGGAACGCGACCCCCTTCTCGAAGAAGTCACGCTGTTTGTCGACGATGCACTCCGTGACGCGGATGATGGTCTTGCGTCGCTGCTCGATGGCGCGGATCAACCATTGGGCGTTCTTCAGTTTTTCCCCGACGAACTCCTTCGCGGCGGGGTCTTGCATCAGCTTCTTGGTCAGTGCCTCGTTGATGTGGAGGCGCTGGATCCCGCGGTCGTTGTCCACCACGACGAACTCTTCCCCGTCCTTGATCACGTACACGTCCGGAGTGATCCCGATGCTGCGCTCGTCTTGGTCGGTGAAGTTGCGCGCCGGCCGACTCTCGAGCTTCTGGATCTCTTTGGCAGCTTCGTAGACCTCCTCCACCGATACCTTGAGGTCTTTGGCGATCGCTTGGTAGTTGTGCTTCTCGAGGTTCGAGAGGTGGTCTCGAATGATCCGAATCTCGATGTCCTCGTAGCCGTACGCCTCGGCTTGAATCAGCAGACACTCGCGCAGGTCACGCGCGGCGACGCCAATCGGGTCGAAGTTCTGGATCATCTCCAGGACCAGCGGAGCATCGTCACGGTGCAACTCGGCCTCGTCGGCCAGGTCTTCGATGGTGAGATCAGGTGTTCGGGTGCCATCCGGGCGTTCCACGCCCTTCAAGTCGAGGAAGCCGTTGTCGTCGAGGTTACCAACCACCAACTCGCCGAAGCGCCGCTCCACGTCGGTGAAGTCACCGAGCTGCAGTTGCCACATCAAGTGATCGTGTAGGGATTCGGACCGCGTTAGGTTCTGTTCGATCGGAGGCAGGTCCTCGAAGCCACTGGGCCCCTTGCTCCCCTCGGACGGCTGCTGGAGCGTCCGGTTCTCGAGGAATTTCTCCCAATCGACCTCTTTGGCTGCCGTCTCGTTCTCGCGGCTGGGCTCGTTCTTGCGAAACTCGACTTCTTGATTGCGGGCGACACTTGCCGGGTCGCCGCCGTCGTTGGAGCGTTGTTTCGACCCGTCGGCGTCTTCGTCCATCAGAATGGGGTTGCCGTCGAGCTCCTTACGGACCTCGTCGACCAACTCGAGGCGGGAGAGCTGCAGTAAGCGGATCGCCTGCTGCAACTGAGGCGTCATGACGAGCTGTTGCTGCAACTTGAGTACGGTCTTGAGTTCCATCGAAGGCGATCTTTTCTCCTGAGGCGAGGCTCCCCTCGGACGACTCGTAAGTGTAACACTCGTTTACTGCGGGGAAATTTTTTATTAGCTCGGCCGAGACCTCCGCGCTCCAGGGTTTCCGACGGCTAGATTGCGACCAGCCGGCCAGTGAGGCAACCGGCCATACCTACATAGCCCGACAAAGTCCACGAAACGGCAAAACGCGTCCAAAAGTTTGGGTCACACCAGGGTTTCTTTAGTTTGAGGGTCGTTATGGCCCCCTTGCACGTCGTTGCTCGCCCCCGACCGAAGTCTCCACTTCCCGAGCCAAATCAGTCCGCGTTTTCACTTCGGATCCGCGACATCGACTTCGCGAGCCGGGTCGCCCCCGAGCGCCTCCCAGACTTCTTGGTGGATCTCGGCTATGCCCTGATCAGCACCGTCAAGCAGCCCCGCGGAGCGTCCAGCATCAGTCTGCAAGCTGACGACGAACCGTGGGAACTCGGTCTCCAGCGGTCTGGTAGCGACGTGTTGCTGTCGGAGTTCGTCGGTGGTCCAACGCCTCGAGTCGAACGATTCGAGGCGAGCGCGACGGTCGATGAGGTGCGCGCCGCCATCGTGACGGCCCTCGACCAGCTCTTGGCCACCGACTTGCCGCAGCAGGGCCGGTCGGCGCTCAAAACCGCGCGCACGCGACTCCTGGACCTGGCCCCGCCGGATACGGCACCAGAACCGCCGGCCACTCAAACCGTGACGGCTCAACGCAAGGGGCCACACTTTGGACTATCCGTCGAAGCACGCGTACGGGCCTTCCCTTCGGTGCGCCGCGAAGCGCCGAGCCTGGAGCGAGCCGACTTGTTCTCGCTCCTTCTGCCAGGTTCACTTCAAATCCGCTGTGCCTCGTGCGTGCTCGAGGTGAGCGATAGCCAGGTGTTCCTCGACTTGGAGCGATTGCTCACCCTGGTCGAAGATCTGGTGCGTTCGGCGCGGGCGGGTCAGCCGTTATTTCGGCGCGTGCAGCTGTCGAACCTGCGAGTGACGGCGCGTCGCGGCCCCGGAGCGGCACCCATCGAAGTCGGCTTTGCACTGCGGACGGCAAAAGCCACTGGGCGCAACACCGTTGCCGGTGAGATGAATTTGGATCCGTTCGCCAAGACGGTTGCGCGCGTTTGCGCAGACTTTTGCCAGGCCGTGGGCCGCGCCGACAACGAGCAAGAACGGAACCTACGCTTGGTCGCTCTTGCGCGGCGCGCGCGGGAGCTACTGGACGAGCTCACGCAGAGCTCGGCCGACTACGCGGACCTGACCAACCCCGAGCCCGACTCTTACAAGCGCTTCGCGCCGCGCATGAAGCGCGTGTCTTCCAAGTGGGCCGAGGCCCCAGCGATGCGTTTCTTGCCGCGTTGGGTGGCGACCATGCCCGGCTTGGACCTGGCGAGCACGTTCTTGTGCGGCGATCGTCTGATGGTGGGGGGATTGCGCGAGACGGCGTGCCTGGACCGTCGCTCGGGCGAGGTGGTCTGGAAACGCCAGCTTCGGCCGGCGGCGTGTGTGGTGACCCCCTCCGGCCTGGTCCGGATAGAACCGGATGGTAGGCTCAGTTGTCACAACCTCGAGTCGGGCGAAGTGAACTTCACCTGCCGCGTGACGCCACGTTCGTCTGGTGGGACGAGCGGCAGCGTCCTCTACGGAGGTGGGTTGCCCAAGTTGCTGGCACTAGCCGAGGGCGATCGTCAGGTCTCGGGCATCGACTTGACCACCGGCGAGGTCAAGTGGCGTTATACGGGGCCGCGTTCAGCCGCGTTCAAGTTGCGTCGGGCCGGCAAGCTCCTGATCGTCGCGGGCGGCGACAACCGAATCGTGGGCCTCGACGGGACCACGGGGCAGATGGTTTGGAGTTTCAGCGCCAAAGCGCCGTTCACTGGAGACGTCACATTCGACCACGACACGGCTTTCGCGCTGAGCGGCACTCCCGGGGGGACCTTCACCCTCCACCGCTTCAACCCCTGGAGTGGGCAACCCGAGTGGTCGATCGAGCTCGAGGAGAGACCACGTGCGCCCCTCCTCACCGAGTCGACGGTCGTGTTGCCAACTTGCGACTCCGACGGCTACGGAGTCGTCGCCTATGACCGCCAGACGGGTGCTCGCGTCTGGCAACACGCGCCCGGATTGCTCTCGGCTCAAGCCGCGTGGCTGGCCGTGGACGAAACCGTCGTGGCGAACGGGTCTTCGGGAGTCTTGCTGGGGCTGGACGCCAAGAGCGGACAGATCCGCTACAACCACGTGTTTTCCCACGCTTCGGACTGCGAAACCCCGCGGCGACTCGAGCCGGTTCTGCGCAGCGGCGCGCTGTTCGTGCCGCAACACGAGGTGGTCGTGATTCGCCCGTCGGATGGCGAGATGCTCGGCAAGGTCGCCTGCGACCTCGTACCGGACTTGGTCAGAGTCGACGAGCGCTGCGATGTGTACGTCGCCGAAGAGAGCGGACACTTGGCCGCGTTTGGCGCTGGGGCGCGCTTGTCCGTGATCCGTCGTTGACGCGGGGAAGTTACGACTCGCCGCGTCGTAAGTAGAGGTGCGGCAGGACGAGGACCGGGGCGGCCCATCCGCCCGACTCGGCACCGTAACGTTACGCTCGGGAGGTTACGCCGTTACGCTCCAAACGCGACGTAAGCAATTGAAATTACTTAGAAATACGACTGGCATCCCGGTTGCTAACTGGAACTCCGAAACGCTCAACGTTTGCCGGAGTCCAGATGTACACGTCCCTCGATCCCCCCACCCCCGCTGCCGTCGCCTATCAGTCCGTTGCCACCCGCTTCGATCGAGAGACGCCCGACGCGCAGCTCGTGGAGGGCCTCGTCGCAGACTCGCCTGCGGCCTGGCGCGAGTTCAGCCGACGTTACGGGGCATTGATGTACCGGAGCATCTCCCGCGTCCTCAACCGCTTCAGCTACGTCTCCGAGGACGACTGCCAGGAAGTTTACTCGACCTTGTGCCTCCAGCTCGTGGCCGCCGACAAGAAGAAGCTCCGTAGCTACGACGACGCGCGCGGCGCCAAGCTCGGTACCTGGCTCGGCATGTTGGCCAACCACGCCGCTTACGACCACCTCCGCCGTCGCCGACGCGAGCCGAACACCGAGGAGCTGGGCTCAGCCGAAACGCTGAGCACCGAGCGCCCGTCGCCGTTCGAGCGTTGCGCCCTCAACCAAGAGGCGAGTCGCGTATCTCGCCTGCTCGCCGACCTTTCGGACAAGGACCGCGAGTTCATGGTGCTGTACTACGGGGAGGGGCTCGAGGCAGAACAGGTCGCCGTGGAGATGGGGATCAGCGTCAAGACCGTATACTCGAAGAAGCACAAGATCCGTGCGCGTCTGGCCCAGATCCTCGCCCAACACGAAGCAGCCTGAGCCGTCACGTTGCCGGGGGCGCCTGTGCGCCAAGTATGGTACGCCGCGCCCCCGGTGACGTCCTTGTTCCGCCTCCCTCTCTTCTGGGCCAGTTTGGCCCTCGTCGGCTGCACCGAAGGCACGCCCCCCGCCAGCCCCAGCAGCGACGTGCGCGACGTGCGCGTTCACCGCGCTGACGACAAGCCCGACTTCATCCGTCTGGAACGCGACGGGGACGCGGCGGCGGCCGTCGCCATCGCCTGGTTACACGGCGCCGACGCCGTCACGAGCCGAAGCATCGGCGACGTGGTCGCCGACGAGCTGTCGCGTGGCGGATACCAGGCGAGCGTGACGGCAACCGAAGCAGCGCTGCTCGTGAGTGCGTCCCTCCCAGATTCCGCGCCTCCCGCAAGACTGCTCGTCACCTTGCGCCGCGCCCTCGGCTCCGGCCACGACAAGGCCAGCGTCACGCCCCGAGGACCGGCTCCGTTCGCCGCGTGTGGCAGTGGTAGAACCTCGGCCACGCCAACTGCACCTCATCATCGAAACACGGTGCTCGCCGCGGTGGGAACGTCGGCGCGCTTGACCGCCGTCCAGGCGGCTTACGACGCCGATACGACGTGGGCCTCGGGAACCGAGCCCACCCCCTCGCTGCCCGAAACGGACGAATACTCGAGTTCCCTGGGTCGGGACCCCGCCGAATTGGTCGTATCACTTCGCACCCCGCTGCGAGAGCGCGTGGTGCCCGCCGCTCGCTTGGCGGGTGCTTCCGACTCATTGTTGAACTTGCTAGCCGAGAGCCACGACGGGCGCTGGCGGCTGCTCTCGTCTCACGCGAGCTTCATGCCCGCGGGCGGATGCCTGTCCGTTCACCTCAGCTCGCAACAGCCTGTGGCAGCGCTGCATGCGGCGCGAGCGGCCAAGGCGATCCGAGCCGAACTGGAGTGGTCACTTGCGCAGCAAACGACCGACGAAGACCCCAGGTTCAACGTGCTCGAGGCGCCGACCGCCGAAGAATCTGCCCGGCGCGCGGCCTGGGAAGCAATGACACGCTACGGCGCCACACCAGACGCGCCGACGACCGCTTTCGTGCACTATCGAGGTGACGTCGATTCGACGACTTGGAAGAGCCTCATGGCGGCCGAGACAACGGCACCCGCCATCCCCATGGTCGAACGCGACGAACCCGGTCAAGGACGAGTCTGGGCACTGCTCGACAACCCCTGTGCCATCACGAAGGAGGACAACCTAACGGCGGGGCACGCCTCGGCTGCCCTGCTCGCTGCTTCGAGGGGCGCCCCCGACGCCAAACTCGACGTCGTGGCCTCGTGGGAACATTTGGGCCTAGTTGGCTGGCAACCGACACACGGCGTGGGCGCCGAAGATCGGTTGGCCGAGGCAATGGCGCGCAGCATCCTCGAGGTGCTCCGCAGCCCGGGCTCTGCCAATCAGCTAGCGCGCCAGCCGGGAGGTGCCTTCGACACGCCGCCGTGGACGCTGGCTCTGACGCTCGCGACGAACGGCCATCCCTCGTGGCTGACCGTTCGTCCCACGCCGCAATCGCGGGCCGTGCTCGATGCAGGAGCTCTCGAGGCGGCGATGCGGGGCTTCGTCGACGGGCCGCTGCGTCTGAGCGTGCTCACGAACCACGGCCAAACACAGTCGGCTCGCTTTCGTTCGCGGCTTTCACACCTGTTGTCTGGCGTTCACACGACGAGTTCGGAATGCCCAGCGGTTGGTTCCGGGGGGACCGCTGCACCCGCCGGAGAATACGACGTGGAGGCGGACGATCCGACTCGTGCCGTCGCGCTTTACGTGGTCGACCGACGCTTCGCCACGGCCGTGAGACGCCTGGCTGACGCGTTGAACGAGCCTACCGGCTGGCTGCGTCGCGCGGTGCAACCTTTGGGGGCAGAGGTCGTCGCCACCGGCTTGGGAACGCCGACGACGATGGCTGCTCTCGGGTTTACGGTGAGCGCCGAGACGCGAGATGCGTTGGAGGCTGGGTTGAGTCAACTGCGTGTCCTCGTCGCTGACCTCCCCAAAGCTCCCGCGACCTCTCTGACCACGGCACCTCCTTCACCGCAGACGGGCCCCGTCGATCGCCTGACTCAGCTTGCAGGCGCGGAGGCCCCCGAGGAACACGAAGTCGTCGCCAGCGTGCGCGCACTGATCGCGGAGGGATTGACCGAACGTCGGTTGTTCATCGTGCGGCCGTTGGCGCACCCCAAAACCCAGAATTCGAGCAATCCCAAATAGGGACGAACGGCCGCGCCAATTCGGCTTGGTCGGACGAGCCGTTCATGGTAGCTGGCCGCCCCATGAGCAAGCGGCAGAATGTCCTGATTTTGGACTTTGGTTCTCAATATACCCAACTCATCGCGCGGCGTGTGCGCGAAAGCCAGGTCTACTGTGAGATCCTGCCGGGAACCGCGCCACTCGAACAAATCCGCAAGGCGGAGCCGCAAGCGATCATCTTGAGCGGCGGCCCGGATAGCGTTTACGGCGCCAACTCGCCCAAGTGCGACCCCGAGGTACTGGCCCTGGGTTTACCCTTGCTCGGCATCTGTTACGGTGAACAACTCATGGCCCACTACTTGGGCGGGGCCGTAGAACCTTCCAACCACCGCGAGTACGGTCCCGCCGAGCTCGTCATCGACGAAGCAGTGGGCCTGTTTGCCAAGTTCCATCCCGGCGACATCACGCACGTGTGGATGAGCCACGGTGACCGTCTCACCAAGATGCCCGCCGGATTTCGTCGCTTGGCCCACAGTGACAACGCGCCGTTCGCCGCGATTGGAAATCCTGAGAAGAAGCAATACGGAATTCAGTTTCACCCAGAGGTGGTGCACTCGGACCGTGGTCACGAGATGCTCGAAGCGTTCCTGTTCGGCGTAGCGGGCCTCACCAAGGACTGGACCGCCGGTAGTTTCGTCGAAGAAACCGTCGAGCGCATCCACGCCGAAGTGCCGGGCAACGCTCATGCCATTTGTGCACTCAGCGGGGGCGTAGATTCGGCGGTGGCCGCCGTGCTCGCCGACAAGGCACTTGGTCACCGGTTGACTTGCATCTTCGTCGACAATGGCGTGTTGCGCGAAGGCGAATACGAACGCGTGCAGGCGTCGATGCGCAATCAACTGGGTCTGAACCTCATCGCCATCGACGCCCGGCAGCGCTTCTTGGAGCGCCTGGCCGGGATCACGGATCCCGAAACCAAACGCAAGCGTATCGGGAATCTGTTCATCGAGATCTTCGAAGAAGAGGCGCACAAGATCCCGGGAGTTACGCACCTCGTGCAGGGTACCTTGTACCCGGACGTGATCGAGAGCGTGAGCGTCAAAGGTCCCAGCGCGGTGATCAAAACTCACCACAACGTGGGCGGGCTGCCGGAGCGGATGAAGTTGAAGCTCATCGAACCGCTGCGCGAGTTGTTCAAGGACGAGGTCCGTCGCGTCGGGGAGTCGTTGGGCATGCCGGCGGACGTGCTCTGGCGCCAGCCGTTCCCGGGACCCGGCTTGGCGATTCGCTGCTTGGGTGAAGTTACCGAGGCCCGATTGGTGGCGTTGCGCAAGGCCGACCGCATCGTTCAAGACGAGATCCGCGCGGCGGGCTTGTACCGCAATCTGTGGCAAGCGTTCGCCGTACTGCTGCCCGTCAAGTCGGTCGGGGTGATGGGCGACGACCGCACTTACGAGGAGACCTGCGTGATCCGCGCGGTGGAATCGAGCGACGCGATGACGGCGGATTGGGCGCGTTTACCCTACGACTTGCTCGCACGCATGAGTTCGCGCATCATCAACGAGGTTCGCGGCATCAACCGCGTCACCTACGACATCAGCTCGAAACCGCCCGCCACCATCGAATGGGAGTGATGCGTTCACCTACGAAATCCAAGAGCCTCCGCCTGGGGCTGCTCGCTGCGCCGCTACTCGCTGCGTTGGGCTGTCTGAGAGCCGCGGTGCCCCTCCAACTGGAGCCCGATGCGACGACGCCGGCCGACGCAAAGGTGACCATCGACGAGCAATTCATCGGACTCTTGGGTTTCGTTGCGGCGCGCGGCGTTCGCCTGCCCGAGGGTGAGCACCGGATCAGCGTGGAACGCGAAGGATACTTTCCCTACGACGAAATCGTGGTTTCCGACCGTGAGCCGATTCATCTTGTCGTACATCTGCAGCGCCTGCCCGACTGATGGGTGGGGCCGCATTATTGATTTGAAAAGCGTCGCCGCGCCCACTATGTAGCGCGGACCGTCGTGAGGCGGCATTCGGGGTGTACCTCAACCTGGCAGAGGGCCTGCTTTGGGTGCAGGACGTTGAAGGTTCAAATCCTTTCACCCCGACTATCCTTGAAAACCGCGAGGCCACCGTCGCCGAACTCAACCGCTGCGACGCTGGCCAAGTGGCTCCCACTTGGGGTATAACCCATCGGCCTCACGGCCGTTAGTGGGGTTCGAAGTACCCTAACCCTTGAAACCCAGCCTGACTTCACGTTAGGTAGCGCCCCCTTTAATAACCCCGAAAACACATGTCGAACCGAGCACTCTGGGATATTCGTAAACGTCACGTTTGGCTGTCGAAGCCACAAAAAGCCACGGCACTCAAGCGTCGCGCTCGCGTTCGCTGTGGTCTCCAGTTTGCTCTGGACCGCAAGAAGCCGGCCACGGAAGAAGCCAAGCCCGCTTCTGAGTGAGCCGCGGTTCCGCGCCGGTGCGACAGCGACCGATCGAGGGCGCTGTCGCCGCGCTAGTCACTGATTGGGGGAGATACTTCGAGGCGGACTGTCGGTGCGTACCTCGCTGTACGAGTTTTGTTTGGGGTTTCCCGACGTCGATGCCATCAGGGTGGCGAGTGGTTCAAATCCCGAGGCAGTCCACGCTCAGGATCACCTCCGACGCCCGCGCCGACCGTAAGTCCGCGCAAGTCTCGGGGCACAACGCGACCTCGGTTGGCGCTGCGTTGTCGTCGAAGTAGTAACCTCCGGCGCTGCATTCTTCGGGAGAGTTGGCTCGCGTGAGCACCTGCTCACCTTCGTCTTGTCTGTATACCACCTCCATCCGTCGGGGGTCGACCACACCGCTGTCGGTGCTGGGCATCGCAAAACGGCACTGGACGACAGCGCCTTTGATCTGCTCCAGGGCCAGCGCGAACGCCGTGGGATCGCCGTTCCCGACGTTGTACACATGACAGGGGCGAATGCCCGAGGGACAGTAGTCGGTGTGGCTAGCAGCGCCGCCAGCCTCGGCGATGGCCTCGAGCGGCGCGAACTTGGCGCCGTCCATGCCGAGGACGAAGGTGGGGATCCCGGTATCGCCCAAGTGTTGACCAGCAATCGCTGCAAGCAGCTCCGTGTTGTTGCTACATCCGCTCGGCTCACCATCGGTGATGAGCAGCCCGGCCATGCTTCGCAGCGGCGTCTTGTGTGCGGTCGTCCAAGCCGTGATACCGCGCAGCGCCGCTTCGATGGGGGTGGTAACCCCAGCCGGTGACTGCGCGTTCAGCGCGCTGACGAGCGCGTCTCGATTGTCGGCCAAGATGCCGAGCGGAACGGCCGGTACCGAGTCCGGCCCTCCCCCGCAGCACGCTCCACCCTCGCAGCAATTGTGCCCGATCGGTGGTGTCTCACTGCACGTGCCGTTCGGAAAGAACTGCAACGCCACGCCCGTCTGCTCGATGTCGCCCGAACCGAAGAACCCGCTGAGCGCGTTGAGGGTGTAACACCAGCGGGACACGGTGGGGTCACCGACGTCGCAATCGCCGGCCGTGGACGGTGGCAGCGACTCGGGAATGTTCATGCTCCCCGAACGGTCGAGCATGATGTACAGGTCGACGGGCAGAGGTTCGGCGAGAAACTCGCTGCGGGCGCAGGCCTCCTCCGGAGCAGGTGGGTCGTAGATGAACTCGACGTCGGGAAAGCTGGCGTCGTAGACGGGGTTCTGCTTGATCACCTCGAGCGGGACGACTTTGGTCGGAGTTGGGTTTGGCCTTGGACCGGGGGGCGGAACCTCGATGACGTCACCCGAGTCGCTCGGAGCCGTGTTGCCCGGAGTCGTGACGGGGTCGGACACACATCCCGACATGGCCCCCAAGGCGGCAACGATGCTCGAGAGCGCTCGCGGGCGGCGTTTACGGACGAGATTTCGAGGGGCCATCGCACCAGAGAACGGCAGGATCTCGCCGCCATTGAGCCCGGTAAGCGGCCACCGCCGGAGCGGGTCGAACGGTGAACCGCCCACTCGCAAAAGCCTGCATTCGAGCCCCAGCTCAACGTGGCGAAGTGCAGCGGTCAGCTAATGCGGTCCATGCCGCGCGCGCACCGACCGGAAAGGCCGTGTCTCGAGCCAGGGCGCCCGCGGCAACCTTCACCCCATCGATGTCGCCCGTGGCACAGGCCGCCACCAGGGTGCCACGGGTCGCTTCGCGGATGACGCGCGCCGGCAGCCCCCCTCGCGAGACAACCGTCTTCAGGTGAACGAGTGCGTCTTGCCATTTTTCCACGCTCCACAGCTGCTTGCCGACCAGGTAGTGCGCCAAAGTCGAATCCGTCGCCTCTAGCCAACGGCCGAGCGCCAAGCCGCTCGTCAGGGGCATCGAACCTTCGCCGTGCGCGCCAAAGAACAAGGAGAACACGGCGTCCAACGTGCGTTCGTCAGCTTCGGAGAGAGCGAGCAACTTGACGTCGAGTTGGCGCAGCCTTTCCTCCTCTACCAGCAATGCTTGCGCTGCTTCGTACCGAGCTTCGGCCGAGGCTCGGTCCCCGCGCTGCCAAGCGACGTCGCCGAGCCGTTCGAGCGCCACGGCGCGGAAGATGCTGCTGGCGTGAGGGCTCGAGCTCACGCGCGAATATCGGTCCACCGCTTGCTCCCAAGCGCCTGCGTTCTGAGAACACTGCGCCAAGCCAAGCTCGGCTCGCAGTGCTTGGGGATCGGTCGCCAGCACGTCTCGCAGCACCTTTTCAGCATCCGCGCAGTCGCCGGCAGCGAGCAGCCCCAAGCCCTCCGACAGCGACGCATCGATCATGTACGGGCACCTGCGAGCCAACACCGCGGGTCGCTCGAAACGAGCACGGGCGGCGGCGAGTTCGGCGTCGCTGAGCGCTACCGCGTCCAACGTCTCGAGGAAACGACTTTCGAGTTCGTGCGCTGGGCTGCCCGTAGCCTCCTCCAGGGTGGCGCCGCCGTACCAACGGGCGAGCGCCGCAGCGCCGAACGTTTGACGAGTCCACTCTACGAACGCTCCGGCGACGGTGTACGCGGTTGAACTGTTGCTTCCGAAGAAGCCTAGCTGGAACAGCTCACCGAGCGGGGGTAACAGTCCCAGCTTTTTCATCGCGGCTGCCCACTGGTGAGACGTCAATGGATCGTCTTCGGACGGGGCCGCCGCCGTCGCGAAACCTTCGATGCGGCCTGGATCGGGACTGAGTCCC
The DNA here is from genome assembly GCA_966249405.1 of uncultured bacterium. Taxonomy (GTDB): domain Bacteria; phylum Myxococcota_A; class Polyangia; order Polyangiales; family Polyangiaceae; genus SZUA-265. The sequence goes on from CBINDO010000040.1 coordinate 17,123, forward strand.
CACAGCGCGCCCGCGATTTTGAACGGTCCCTCGCCCAAGCGTCCGGCGACTACGTGCGCCAGTTCGTGTCGGAGCACGGGGTGAGGAAACCCCTGTGCTTGAACGTAAATCTCCTCCCGCCAGGGTTTGGCGACGTAGACGTGGCGGGCTCCCATGAGCCACGCTTTCTGCTCCGCCGACTGGAACAAATAGACGGTCGTCTTATCGGGCGCACGCACTTCGAAGTAGCGCTCGAGCTCGCTGACGTGCGCGGAACATTCCCAAGCCAACAACTCCGCGGAGTAAACTGGCACGAGAGGCCCGAAGAGGACGGAGCAGCGCGGGCTGTCGACACGGTGGTGAAGCACCTCTTGGATGCTGGAGACCGTTTGGTAGTGGCCAAATTGGGGCCCGCGTAGCGTGACTACCACCGCCAAAAGCGCGCCTGCCACGCCCCAAGCGGCGCGCGCCGTCGAGCGAAACTCGAGCCGATCTTTTGGTGACACACTTGTAACCAACCACCCGGCGCACAGCACGAAGCCGAAGGTCGCCAACCGATAGGTCCACAACCGATCGAGAGGCCCCAGCTCTGTATCGTACAGCGTGCCCGCGAAGTATCCGACGAAGTGGTCGAAGGCGAACACCATCGGCGTCGTGTAGAAGCGCCACAAGCTAACGCCGTAAGAGGCGACCGGCAGCGCCACGGCGAGCGACCAGCGCCAGGCCTTTCGGCCCGGCACGGCGACTCCGGCCAGTGCTCCCCAAACTCCCGCAGCCACGGCGCCCGCGCCCGGTCCGAGCAGCCAACGCAAGAGGTCGTCGCCAAGGTCGCAGAACCCCACTCGCGCCCCGTGGAGCAACGCAACCCCCGATGCCAACAGGAACAGGCGGAGCGTGGCGACCACCCCGGTCGGGAGCGCGCGGCCCCGAGGTGCGTTCGGCTCGCTGCGTACCCGACGTGCAGCGGCATTGGCGGACGCCAACGCGCCAACGACACCGAGCGTCACCCCGACGACGATGCCCAATGGGTAAGTCGGGCCGTCGAAGCCTGGTACGAAGCCGAGCGCGGCGATGCCAACGGTCCACGCCCCGAGCCCCAGGTGACTCCAGTTGGGCGCCGGGAATTGTCTCACGAGCGGGCGACTTGGGTCTCACCGGGCGCGCTCGGGGTCGCGCCGGTGTCGTCGAATACGTACTGCAGGACCTGATCGACGTGCGTGACGGTCTTGATGTCGAGGTCTGCGAGGATCTCCTTGGGTACCTCATCCAGGTCGGGAAGATTCGCCTCGGGCAGAACCACGCGCTTCAGACCGGCGCGGTGCGCCGCCAAGATCTTCGCCTTCACCTCACCGATTCGGAGCACGCGGCCACGCAACGTCAGTTCACCCGTCACCGCCACCTCCGGGCGGGTCGGGATCTTGAGCAGCAGGGAGATCACTGCCACGAACATCGTGACGCTCGCGCCTGCCGCGTCGCGCGCGGCACGCGCTCTGGGGATGTGCAGGTGCAAATCGATGGCTCTCAGCCAATGGGGATCGAGCCGCAGGTCCGCAGCTTTCGAGCGCACGTACGAGACGGCGGTCATAGCCGACTCGTTCATCACTGGCGCTGAACTGCCCGTGACCCGGATTTCACCCTTCCCGGGCATGCTCGACGCCTCCACCAGCAGAAGGTCGCCCCCCGCTCCCGTGTAGCTGAGGCCGGTTGCCACGCCAGCCACGTATGACCGCTCCGCCGTCTCGGGCTGAAACCGGGGCACCCCTAACACTGCCTGAGAGTATTGCGCGTCGGCGACCCAACCCGGGGAGGAGCCAGTCTCGGCCAGTTTTACCGCTGCATCGCGGCACACGGCGCCGATCTCGCGTTCGAGGCCGCGTACGCCGGCTTCGCGGGTGTAACCATCGACGATGGCCTCCAAGCCCGGGCGATTGAACATCAAGATGTCTTCCGACAGCCCGTGGTCGCGAAGTTGCTTGGGAACCAGGAACTGCTCCGCGATCGACAGCTTCTCGGCGCGTGTGTATCCCGGAACGTCGATGATCTCGAGGCGGTCACGCAACGGCCCGGGGATCTTGTGTTTGTCGTTGGCGGTCGCGAGGAAGATGACCTGCGACAGATCGAAGGGCACGTCGATGTAGTGATCGATGAACGTGTCGTTCTGCGCGGGGTCGAGCACTTCGAGCAACGCCGCGGCGGGATCACCGCGCATGTCCGAGCCCATCTTGTCGATCTCGTCGAGAACAAGGACGGGGTTTCGCGTGCCCACCTTCTTGAGCGCCTGGATGATCCGACCGGGCAACGCGCCCACGTAGGTGCGGCGGTGACCACGGATCTCCGCCTCGTCGCGCACTCCGCCCAAAGCGATGCGCCCGTAGCGCCGCCCCATGGCCCGCGCGATGGAACGACCGAGCGACGTCTTGCCCACGCCCGGTGGACCGGCGAACAGGAGAATCGGGCCGCGCTTGTCGCGCCGCAGTTGACGGATCGCCGCGTACTCGACGATGCGACGTTTGACGAGTTCGAGCCCGTGGTGATCCTCGTCGAGGCACCGCGCTACGGCGCGGACGTCGTGGTCGTCGGTCGTGGTTCGGTTCCACGGCAGGTCAGCGAGCCACTCGACGTAGTTGCGCGCAACGTTGTATTCGGCCGATTGGCTCTGCATGGCGCGCAAGCGACTGAGCTGTTTGCGCGCGGCGTCCGCGGCCTCTTTGGGGAGTTCGGCGCGCATGATACGGGTACGCAACTCGTCCACCTCGTCCTGTTCACCCGCCTCCCCCAGCTCTTCGAGGATCGTGCGCATCTGTTCGCGTAACACGTACTCGCGTTGAGACGTGGCAATCTCGTCTCTGATCTCCTCCGCGATCGCGTCCTTCTTGCGCAACACCGCGAGCTGACGCTTGACGATGGACAACACGCGCTTGACGCGAGCCTTCGAATCCAGAGCTTCGAGGATCTGCTGACGCTCCTCGATCCCCGCCTGATCTTCGGAGAAATTGGAGGCGATCAGATCTGCGAGTGCGCCCGGTTCGTGCACGTTGTCCAGAATCGCGGCGGTCTCTTTGGGCAGATCCGGCATCAGCTCGAGCACACGGCGCATCGAGTCCTTCAGGTCGGCCGCCAATTGTCGCACCTCTGGATCGTCGGCGCGCACTTCCTTGATGCGACGGACTTCGGCCTTCATGTAAGGCTCGAGGCCGAGGCCAGATTCGATACGAAACCGAGTCAGCCCGTTGAGCACGACACTGTAGTTGGCCTGACCGAGCCGGATGACCTTGACGACGCGGGCCAAGGTACCGATCGGGTGGATGTCGTCGAAGGTTGGTTCGACCGTGTCGGCGGTGCGTTGACTTACAACCCCCACCAACGCTCGCTCGCGACCCGCCAGCTCTTCGACCAAGCGAACCGACCTCGGGCGCGCCACGTTGATCGGAACCACGCTCATTGGAAACAAAACCGCGTTGCGTAACGGCAAAATCGCGACAGGCTCGGGCTTGGTAATCCCCATGAGAGCCACAGTAGCGACCACCGCCGCCGACCTCAATATGGATCCAATGCAGAAAGTGCTGGATCGCGAGGCATGATTCTCCATTCGCCTGCTGCCCGGCCTGTGCTAAGCCCTGCGCGTGAGCTGCCCCATCTTTCGCAGTCGCAGTGGCCGTGCCGCGCGTTTGACCTCGGCCTGTGTGCTAGCCTTGACGAGCGCAGCTTGCGGAGCCGGGACTAGCTCTTCTCGGTCCCCCCAAGCCGCGATTCAGAACTATGCCGCCGCGCTCCAAGCCGGAGATGCCCGCGCCGCTTATGCGTCGTTGAGCGTCGAAGCACGGCAACGGGTGCCGTTCGCTCGATTCGAGGCGATGCTGAGAGAAAACCCCGAACAAGTGGCCGCGCTCGCGAAACGGCTCGCCGCCGAACCCGAGCAAATGCAGGTGACGGCCACTTTCGGCGGCAACGGCGCCGACCGCCTCGAACTGGTGCTCGAAGACGGCGAATGGAAAGCCAATCTCTCGGCCATCGACCTCTATAGCCAAGCTTCGCCGATTGCCGCCGTTGCGGCCTTCGTCCGGGCGTTTCGCCTAGGCCGCTACGATGTGTTGTTGCGCTTCGTCCCGGACAGTGAAAAAGCTGGGCTTACCGCCGAACAGCTCCGGGCAGCGTGGGAGGGACCCCAAAAGCAGGAAATGACGGACACGATCCAAGCGCTGGAAGCCGTCTTGCCCACCGCTCGGGCCGAACAATACGGTGACAAAGCGACACTTCCATATGGGTCCGGGGGCACCGTCGAGTTGACCCTGGAGAGCGGACTTTGGAAGATCGTTAACTTTTAACAAATATAAATCCCATGCGCATTGGCAAGTGTGTTCGCAACACCCACGAAACCCAGATTGCCGTCGAAGTGAACCTCGATGGCACTGGACAGACGTCCGTAAGAACCCCGATTCCGTTCTTGTCGCACATGATCGAGCAGTTGCCGCGCCACGGGCTGTTCGATCTCGAGGTCGATTGCACGGGCGACGTCGACATCGACGGCCACCACACGACCGAAGATTTGGGGATCGTGCTCGGACGCGCGTTCTTGGACGCGTTGGGCGATCGCAAGGGCATCACCCGCTACGGCGCCGCGACGTTGCCGATGGACGAAGCCTTGGTGACGGTGGCCCTCGACCTCTCCGGAAGGACGTACTTCGTGTGGAAGGTCGACATGCCGAAAGCAAAGATCGGTACGTGGGACAGTGAGCTCGCCGAGGTGTTCTTCGAAGGGTTTGCCCGAGGCTTGGCGTGCAACCTCCACGTCCACTTGCACGAAGGACGCAACCTGCACCACATCGTGGAGATATCGTTCAAGGCGCTGGCCAAGGCTCTGCGCCAAGCGTCTACTCTAGACCCGCGTGTCACGGCCGTGCCGTCGACCAAAGGTTCTCTCGATTGATGAATCCATGACGGACCGCGCAAAACGCACGCTCAAGCAAGACGCTCTCAACCTGCCGAACCTGCTGACGTTCGCGCGGATTCTGATCATACCTTTGGTGCTGTGGTTGCTCGATCGAGGCGCGCCGTCAGACTGCGTCGTCGCGGCGCTCATCTACTCGGCGGCGGCCATCACCGATTTGCTGGACGGCTACTTGGCGCGCCGGATGAACATCGTCAGTCTGCTCGGCAAGTTCCTCGATCCGCTGGCCGACAAGCTGCTGGTGATGGCGACGTTGATCTGGTTGATCCCGATGGGACGGATCCCCGAATGGACCGTCGTCCTGCTGCTTTCTCGCGAAATTTCGATCACGGCACTGCGCTCGATCGCGAGCAGCGAGGGCATGATCATCGCCTCGGACCGGACCGGAAAGCAGAAGACGGCCTTCCAGATGGCCGGCATCTTGTGCCTGATGCTGGGTTATCCCTACCACCTGAGCCTGGGCCCGCTCGACCTGGGGGTCGTGGATCTGGTGCTCGTTGGTCGCGCGCTCGTGTACCTGTCGTTGGTCTATTCGCTGGTGAGCGCGTTCCAATACCTAGCCCAGTTTGCCAAGTCGATTGACGGTCAGAGTCAGAGTTGACGGCAATTCGGCCCCGAAGCACAGGGCGGGCCGGCGAAAAGCGCCCCGTACACAAGCCGTTGCACAGGGTCGCCCGGCCCAGTAGTGTGCGCCTCCCATGTTGCTCTGGTCAGCCGCTTCGATGTCGTCCCTGAACTCCCGCCGCCCTCGCCTCCGGGGAGCAAGCGCGGTCCTCGCGACTGCCTTTTCACTTCTGGCTTCGGCTTGCGCGATGCAGGGCGAAGGTGAACGCTGCGATCCTCTCAACTACAACGACGACTGCGAGAGTGGACTCGTCTGCACGCCGCTCGACCAGCTCCGTTCGGGCGCCGAAGGGGCAGTGTGTTGTCCGACGTCGAACCCGACCGAGAACATCTGCCGCACCGCCACCTTCGACTATACGGAAGATGGCGGGACGAGCTCCGAAGGGACGCCGATCCGCGACGGGGGAGCGACCAGTCCGGAGACGGACGCAGGTCTCACGCAGACTTCGGAGGCAGGCTTGACGAGCTCGCTCGAATCAACCAGCAGCGGCGCCGCGACCGAGCAGAGCTCTCCAACCGGCGCGCTCGACTCGGGGGTTTCGATCGACTCCAGCACGTCGAGCTCGCCCGAGAGCTCTGCGACGACAGATGCCGCAGATGCGGCGAACGCTGACGCAGCGAGCGACGCCGGCCCCTGAGGTCAGCCATGGTCGACTACTCGGAGCTCGTCAACCTCGCACGAAACGCCTTGTGGCTGAGTCTAGCGTTGTCGGTTCCGGTCGTCGGTGTGGCGGCCTTCGTTAGCCTGGTCATGGCGCTGTTCCAGGCAGCGACGCAAGTGAACGACGCGACAATCGCCCACCTGCCACGGTTCATAGCGGTGGTGCTTGCGCTGGCGGTGGGCGGCGGTTACATCGGGCAAGAGATCACGCGCTTCGCCGCCACCGTGTTCGCGACTGGAGGCTGAGTGACCGCGCCGGCTGCACCCTTTGCGCGCCCGGTAGGGGCGCTCCTGCCGAGCGACGTGGAACCGACCCAAGACGGACAAGTTTTCGCGGTCACGGGTAAACTCGTCGCGGCCAGCGGCACCTCGCTCGTGATTGCGGATGCTTTCGCGAGCTGCAACGTCTCGCTGTCGGCCAGCGCGCCCTGCCGCGTCGGGGAGTGGCTAGAGGTGCGCGGCGTATACGCCGCGCCGAGTCGCAGCCTCACCGAGGCCACCATCCTTGCAACCTACGGGGGCCGGGACGCCCCCCGTGGAGAGTTTCGGCGACTGGTCGAGGTCGGACCCAACTTGCGCCGCCGAGCCAAGGCAAAGGCCGCGGTGCGCGAGTTCTTCTCGGGCCGCGGCTACCTCGAGGTCGATACCCCGGTACGGGTTTCGGCGCCTGGAACCGACGTTTACTTGGAGCCGGAGGCGTGCGGCTCTGGATGGTTGATTACGTCGCCGGAGTTTCAGCACAAGCGACTGCTGGCCGGTGGCATCCCTCGCCTGTTCGAGTTTGCGCACTGTACGCGCCGTGACGAAGCCGGAGTGTGGCACCAGCCCGAATTCACGATGCTCGAGTGGTACTGCCTCCGCCAAGATTTCGAAGGACTCATGAACGAGACCGAACAGCTCGTGCTCTCCGTCGCGAACGCGCTCGACTGCCCGCCCGTGCTCCGCGTCGAGGGCCGTGAGGTGCGGTTGGATCGGGGTTTCGAACGTCTCACGGTTGCAGAGGCCTTCCACGGCTACGCGGGCATCGGCGACGTGGCAACGCTCGCCGCGGAGGACGAAGACCGCTACTTCCAGCTGATGGTGGACTTGGTAGATCCTGCCTTGGCGCGGCATCCCCGGCCCGTGATGCTCACGCATTACCCGCTCAGCCAGGCGGCCTTGGCCGCCCCGAGCTCCAGCCATCCCGGCTTTGCCGACCGGTTCGAACTGTTCATCGGCGGCGTTGAACTGTGCAACGGCTACGGCGAACTCACGTGCGCCACCACGCAGCGCGAGCGCTTCGAGACCGACGTCCGTAAGCGTAGCGAGCGCGGGTTATCCTCCCTTCCCATCGACGAACACTTGTTGGCGGCGCTCGCCGAAGGTGTGCCGCCGTGTAGTGGCAACGCCGTGGGGTTCGACCGCCTGCTCGCCGTGTTGCTCGATCAACCCCTGGATCGCGTGATGGCGTTCCCGGCCGTGCACGAGTGAACGGATGCGGGGCTGCAACGCCGCGTCTCCGCGAACGCCGGCGGGCACCTCGCGACGTAGGCCGGCGCCAAACGTCAGTGACGCGGATCTGTTCACAACTTCAGATCTGCCAATGCCGTGAGCACCGCGCGGATGCGAGCATTGCGACGCGTCTCACGATGAGTGAGCGCCCACACATCCGTGCCGCAAGCATCCGGGAGCGCCCAGCGTGAGACGAGCCCCGGATGCCGCCGCGCGTGAACGTGGGTCAAGATCGATAACCCGATGCCACCAGCCACACTGGCCAGGACCGCCTGCGAAGACGACGCGTAGGCGGCCACTCGCCGCGCCGGCACCTCGCGTTCGAGCCACGCGTACGCGGCCTTGCGTTTGACGTACGCCGGCCACTCCACCCACTGGTGACGTTCGTCCGTGAGATCGAAGGCGTGACTCGACCAATAACGTTCGGAGGCGTACACGCCGACGTTGGCTCGACCGAGCTTCTTGCCAAACAGATCGGTAGGCGGCATATCGCTCACGCGCACGGCGATGTCCGTTTCGTGGCGAGACAAGTCGATCAACTGGTCGTCGACGGATAACTCGACCTGCAACTGTCGGTGTTCGGAGAGGACGCCCGCCAACACCTCCGCGACCGAGTGGGCCAGGATTTCGGGTACCGCGACGCGCACCGTCCCCACCAACGACCGGTCCGCACCGGCAACCCGACGCGCCAGTCCACGCACGTATTCGTTCATCTGCAACGCTGCATCGACGACGTCCGCGCCGGCCTTCGTGAGCTTCATCCCCTCTGGGTGGCGCTCGACGAGGCGCGCGCCCAGCGCCTGCTCGAGCGCCGCCAGCTTTCGAGAAATCGTGGACACGTTAACCCCGAGGCGCTCCGCCGCTTGTCGCGCCGAGGGCGCCTGAGCCAGCGCCAAGAAAATGCGAAGGTCGTCCCAAGCGAGCTGTTGCGCCAGCGCAACAGCCCTAGGCTGATTTGCAACGTGACTTGCCATGCGCCGGAAAGCATACGTTCGTGTGTACCCCAACTCAAGGAGACAACATGAGTGAGTCGTTGTGCGCGGCAGACTTCGCCGGCAAGGTCGTGTTAATCACCGGCGCAAGTACCGGAATCGGACGAGCAACGGCAGAGCTGCTGCTCGACAATGGAGCGAGCGTGGTGGCCGTCGCACGGTCCTTCGCATCGACGGCTCTAGCCACCTCCGACAGGCTCACTTGCGTCCAAGCCGACGTCCGCAGCAGCGCCGATTTGTCGCGCGTGCAGTCGCTGGTGCGGGAGCGCTTCGGCGCGCTCGATGGGCTGTTCGTCAACGCGGGGGTCGCCGAGTTCGTGGCCCTCGCCGACGCCGACGAAGGCCACTTCGAGCGCCTGTTCGATACCAACGTCAAGGGTGCGTTCTTGACGGCAAAGTGGTGCGTCCCGCTGCTTCGCCCCGGCAGCGCCATCGTCTTCAACTCGAGCGTCGCGGCGAGCATTGGTTCGCCGTGGTGCTCGGTTTACGGCGCGAGCAAAGGGGCCGTCGAGTCCTTCGCTCGCTCGTTGGCCGCCGAGTTGCTCGAAGCGCAGGTGCGCGTCAACTGCGTCTCACCAGGTCCTACCGAAACGCCGATCTTGGCCAAGTCCGCCGTCTCCGAGGCAGGGACCGCGAAGCTCGCTCCGTTCATCTTCGGCAGGATGCGCATGGGCCGACTCGGCAAGGCGCTCGAGGTCGCCGAGGCGGTCGCGTTTCTGTTGTCCGCTCGGGCGTCGTTCGTGACGGGCCAAGTGCTCGCGGTTGACGGCGGGATGAGCGGCATCTAGGGTTACACCATGCGTTTGATCGGGCAGTACGATTCCCCTTTCGTGAGACGAGTAGGCATCGCGCTCACTTGGTATGGCCTGCCGTTCTCGCAGCTCCCGCTGTCGGTTTTCGGTGACGCCGACGAGTTGGCGCGATGGAACCCGCTGCGACGTGTACCCGTGCTCGTCATGGACGACGAGACCGCTCTGACGGACACTTTCGTGTGTTTGGATTCGGTGGACGAGCTCGTGAGCCTAGAGCATGGCACGAACTGGGAGCGGCTTCTGGCCCCGCGAGACGGAGCCGGGCGGCGGTCGATCTTGCGCCGCGCCGCGCTAGCTTCCGGAGCGGCCGACAAAGTCGTGAGCCTCGTGTACGAGCAGAAGATCCGCGAGCAGGCTTCGGTGCGGTGGTCGGAGCGCTGCATCCTCCAGGTTACCGAAACACTCGAGCGTCTCGAGCTCGAGACGACGGATGAGCCGCCCGCGGAGCGCTTGACGCACGCTGACATCGCTGTCACCTGCTTGCTCACGTTCATCACCGAAGCGCAACCTTCGCTGCTTGGTGGGGTGAGCACGCCGAAACTGCTGAGGCTCCGCGAGCGTTGCGAGTCGCGCCCAGAGTTTCGCGCCGTGTTCGCGCCTTTCACCGTCAATCTTCCTGCAAACGTCTGACCCAGCCACGGCGGCTGACACCGCTACGCAGCACTACTCTTCGCCGACGAAGCGCGCACTGGGCTTGCCGGAAGCTACCAGGGCCGTCTGAACGGCACGCACCGCCTGACTGTCGGGAGCGAGCACGTGCGGTTGGCATTCACCCTCGCACGCCGCGGCAGTCGTCATCTCCTCGAAGTCCACCTGCGCCAGCCACTGCGCCGGGTCGAAGCGGAAGGTCACCGTGTCCACGGCGCCGAAGTCCAAAGCGTCTGCCGCGCCGTTGACACGCACGACGGGTACCCCTTGCTCCGTGTCCGTGGTTTGCGACACCTTGGCCCGGAGCTCGAAGCACACGCTCCGTTCACCTTTGCTGGCACACCCAGCGACGTCCACCGAGTTACCGGCGAGCGTCCGTGCCGCTTTGGTGACGTAGGGTTTGCTCTCGGTGAGCAAGCTGACGAGGCCGTAGTCGAACATCCACGATGATACGGGCCCGGAGGCGCCAACGACTTCGCCCGCGCGCCGCTGGCGCGCGTCCAGACCATCGACGACTGCGGCATCCAACCACTCCGCGCGAGCGGTATCGCAAAACTCCCCGGCGCTGCGCCCGGGACAAAACACGACGGGACCGAACGCGACGCGTGCTCGAGTGAGCTCGACGTTCCATTCGTCGCGGCCGACAAAATTGGCTTCGCCGCTACCCTGTACCGAGAGTTCGATTGTGTGAACTTGCGTTCCCGTGTCCACACAGCCACTGGCTTGCAGCACCAACCCGAGTCCGACGTAGAATGGCTTCACAGCTCGATCTCCAAAGACAACATCAGGGTTCGGGGCGCGCCAGCCACGACGTGACGCACCGGCACCCTCGAGGGAGGTACCCCCGGGTCCCAGGCCGAGACGAAGGAGTATTCACTCGCTGGGTATACGGCATCCAAGACGTTGTACGCGGACAAGACGAGCTCGCCAGCCCCGAGCTCGACTCCCGCGGAGGCGTCCACCAACCCGAACGCTTGTCCGAAATAGCCGTACGGAAGCGGCCGCGACGAAAGCGCCGACACGCCGAGGCCGAGTTTGCCTCGCAACGGCATGTCCCACCACTGCGTCAGCTCGCGCTGCGCCCCGACGTCGGCGCGCGCAACCAGCGGCGGGACGAACGGCAGGTTTTGCCCGGGCTCGAAGGGCGGGTTCGGCTCCTCCGCGGTCGCTGGCGGCGGCTCGCGGAGCTCGGCGTCGACGTAGGTCACCGAGAAGCCACCGACCACGCCGGGTAGCGGACGCGTTTCCAGGTGAACGACGCCACCGCGTCTCACCGTAGCGCCGACACGTTCCAGACGGCCGACGGTCGCGTCGAACGCCACGTCGTCGGAGAGTTGGGTGTGATACGCGGACACCGTGAGCTGCGTCGCCGGCCCGGCCTGCCAACGCGCCCCGACGTCCGCCGAGTGCACTTTGGAGAATGGTGCAGGCTCGCCGTCGGCCAACGTGCGTGCCTGCGGTGAGCGGTAACCCTGACCATACGACGCGTGGAGCGTGAGCGCGGACCACGGCTCGAAATCGGCGCTCACACGCGGTCCGTGCGCCAAGCCCATGGAGCTTCGCCGAAACCCGACGACATAACTGTCGTCGGGCCGCGTAGCGGGTGCGCGGTTGCCCAGGCGATCCTCGATCTCGTAGCCGAGCAAGTCCCCGCGGTAGCCCAAGCGCACCTTGAACCAATGCTCCAAATGCAGATCGAGATCGAGCCACGTACCGATGTCCGTGGCCGCAATCTCGGCGTCGACGCGCTGATCCCAGGTCTGGTTGTTTACCGCCGCGTCGAGCAGGTTCTGTTGTTGGGCGATGGTGTCCAAGCGCCCGGATGCCCCGACGGCAAGGTGAGCGTGGATCGGACCAAGCTCTTTGCCCACCGTGCGGTAACGGGCGGTGAGCCCGATGGTATCGGTCAGATTGCGCTGCTCGATCAGATCCCCTCTCCCGGCGACGTTCGCCAGCGTCTGCGACCGCTCGAGAAACCCCGTCCAGTTCTGTTGCACACGAAAGCGATCGATGCTCGTCCACAACCCCAGCTCGGCGGAATCACCGAGTAACCCTTGGTATTCACCAAAGATCCCCAAGATCCCCCGCAGGTTCATGGCGTTCTGCGCTTGCGCGGTCGGGACCGGGTACACGTCGTAGAAGCCGACTTGCCCGGACTCGATGTCGTCGCGACGCAACGCCCCGGCCATTTGCGCCCGCGCCCCGTGAAACACTCCGAGCAGACGCAGCCGCCAGTCGAGCAACGTGAAGCCTTGCTGAAGCATGACGTTGGCCCGTTCGCCCGCGCGGTTCTGACCAAAACCGTCGGTCGTTTGCACGTCGACGGCGCCGAAGGTGTCGGGAAGGGCGTCAGGCGGGGCCCACAACACCAACTGTTGGAACGTGCCGAACGAGCCGTAGCTCGAACGCAGCTTGACGCCGCGCTCCACGACGCCCAGTCGCACGTCGATCGAACCCGCAACGGCGAAGTCGCCTTGCCGGGGATCGTGAACACCTTCGGTCACCCGCAGCTCGGACACGGCGTCTCCGATTAAGAACCCGAGGTCCGCGTAGCCTTGCCCGTGGATGTGCGATGGTAAGTTAATCGGCACCCCACCGACGCGAAATTCGATGTCTTGACCGTGCTCGGAGTCGAATCCGCGGAGCATGTAACGGTGCGCAACCGCCGCGCCCTCCGGGCGCGCGATGTACAGCCCCGGCGTCGCGAGGAGAACGTCCACCCCTTCGTGATGCGGGGCGGCGTCGAGCACGTCGTGCTTGAGCGCAAAGTCGCTGCTGGACCGTGGCTGCGCGTCTTGGTTGAGCTCCCCCTTGACGATAACGGCGGTCGTCGGCGGGTTGGAGCGACTTTCCTCGGAAATGACGCCCTCTGCCGACGCCTTCGAATCGTCCCTCGGGGCCGCCGGTGAGTTCGATGTCGTTGGACTCGCGTCGCCTGGCGCGGTCTCGACGGGAGCCTCGGGTCCCGCCGCCGGTTCCAGCGGCGGGAGCACGAAGGGAACGGAAACGAGGATGCGCGCGGCAACGGCCTTGCCGTCGCGCCGAGCGGGCTCGAACAGCCAGCGACGCACGGCAGCTTCTGCGGCCGCGTCGAGTTCGGGCGTTACCGACTCGGCAACCTCGACGTTGGTAACTGCGCCCGTCTCGGAAACGGTAACCAGCAGCACTACCGTGCCCTCGACTCGCGCGTCGCTGGCAGCCTGCGGATACTGCGCGGACACTTGGGTTCGCACCTCGGGCGCGCGGACGGCGCTGGATTCCGTGGGTTGGGGCGCACCCGGTAACGCGGCATTGGGAGACGGCGCTGCGCCGGACGGTGGCGCTGCGCTGGGCGATGGCGCTGCGCCGGACGGTGGCGCTGCGCTGGGCGATGGCGCTGCGCTGGGCGATGGCGCTGCGCTGGGCAAGTCGGTTGCGGCCCCCTCGGGCGACTGGGCTGCGGACGGTGCGTGGGGCGGGCGCGCCGGCGCCGCGGGCTGCGCGCCGACGCGACCCACGGTAACGCCAAACATGGCCGCCACGAGCAAACCCGACTGTTTGAGAGCGCGAACGGCGATACCTCGGGCCATGGGGACTCGCCTCATATCACGCCAGGTCGCTTTTGCAACAGAGTTGCGTTATCTGGCTCCGCCTCTGCAACCACATCGATGCGAACCCCATCACTGGTCCGGCGCGCCCACGCATAAAGCCGATAATCCTCGAGGCTGGCAGTGGCAGCCGGAACCTCGGGCAAACCATCGGCGAAACACTCCAGCTTTTCGAGCCATGGCTCGAGCCCAGTGAGTCGCTCCCAGTGGACCTGCGGCGGATCGAAGCTGAGCTTGCCATCGGTTCCTCGCGTGACCCACGGGCACTCGCTGGCGATCGCCGGCCACTGCCCGCGCGCGACCCGCAGCGGCAGCACCTCCATGTGCACCTCCGCAGGTTTGCCTTCCCAGCTGAAGTGAGCCAAGAGCAACGCCAGTGCCGCGGTATCGTCGCTCTGCCCCAGATACGCGGTTGCCACCGGCAAGAAGCCGTCGGTGATGAACGACTGACGACCGAGCGCATGGGTTTCGCCCGAGCGAGCTTCGCGCTGCGCTTGTCGCTCCTTTTCCTTGAGTTTGATGCGCACGACGAGCAACCACAACAGCGCGCCTAGACAAGCCGCAATCCACCACATGCGCGCCTTCTACCGATTTCACCGCGGGGTCGAAAGGCTATTTCGTTTCCCCGCGCCGTCGGGTTAGCACTGGGCGTGACGTCGACTCCCGCAGCGTGGCGCTTGGGCGCCGGGTTTTGGACCCATGCACCGCTGCTGCTCACCGGTACGATCCAAGTGGCGGCAGGGCTGCCGGATTCGCCGCTCAACGATCCGCACCAACGGGAACGCGACTACCTCGACAGTCTGCGTTTCTACCTCGCGCAAACGAAGGTCTCACAGGTCGTGTTCGTCGAAAATTCGGGTGCCGACCTGCGCAGGTTCCGTGACCTCAAGGTCCCGCGCAACGTCCGTCTAGAGATCGTATCGCTCGACCAAAACGTCTTTCCATCGGAGTTCGGCAAGGGCTTCGGCGAAGCCACGTTGATGGACAGCGTGCTCACCCACAGCGAGCTGCTTGCAGCCGCCCCGGCGTTCATCAAGGCCACGGGGCGGCTCTTGGTGCGCAACGTCAGCGAGCTGCTGGGCACGATCGACGTCGAATGTAGCGGACACTTCGACGTACGGGATCACGACATCTATCGACGCCTGCGTTTACCTGGCTCCGGTCATCACGCCGACACGCGTTTCTTCGTGGTACACAAGCAGCTCTTCGACGCCCACTTTCGTCGCTTGCACGCGAACCACACGAGCGGCACGTTCTCTCTGGAGGCCAGTTATCTACGCGCGATCCGAAGCGCACGCTCGGCGGGCTGGAACGTGCGAGACCGCTTCTTCGTCGAGCCGCAGTACGGCGGTGTCGCGGGTCACGGCAAAAATTACGATGGACTAACGGAGCGCGCGAAGCGCCAGCTCCGCAACCTGACTCGCCGTTTACTCCCCGACCTGAAAATCTAGGGGATCCGCGACGCTCGACCTCAGCCGTCCAGACCGAGGTGGCTCACCAGTTCGGCCGCAACTCGACGGGCCCGGGTTCGAAGCTCGACTTCCGCGTGATGCAACTGCTCGACCGTGGACGGGGCGGCGCCCCGAACGTCGACGTAGATCTTCAGCTTCGGCTCGGTGCCGCTGGGGCGTACGAGCACGCGACCGAGATTGGGCAACGACAGCTCCACCAAGTTCGACTTTCCAAGCCACGACGGCCTCTCGTCCGCCCCGACCGCGTAGTCGGTGCAGCTAGCCACCGTCTCACCGGCGAGCTGCCGAGGTGGGACGATCCGTAATTGGTTCATGGCGGTCGCGATGCGGGTCACGCCCAGAGCGCCCGGCAACACGACGTTGTGTTGCGCGCTGACCCACAACCCGTGACGTCGATAGAGCTCGAGAAGGCGCTCGCTGACGGACGCCCCGCTGACTAGGCACTCGTTGGCGAGCTCGGCCATGACCAACGCCGCGCTAATACCATCCTTGTCTCGAACGTCGGAGAGGACCGCGTACCCGATGGCCTCTTCGAAGCCAAACACGAACCTCGCCGTCTCACCCAACGTGATGGCGGGTCGACTGATCCATTTGAACCCAGTCAAGGTCCGTTCGCACCTCGCTCCGTAGGCCTCGGCGATTTGATGCAGCATGGGCGTCGACACCACGCTCTGCACGACCATTGGCACAATCCCCCCGCTGACGCGACTCTTTTCGAGCAAGAAGTCCGCCAGCAAGACGCCCACTTGATTGCCCGTCAGCTGGACGAATTTGCCGTCGGCACCGGGTACACCCACCGCCAAACGATCGACGTCCGGGTCGGTCGCGAGCGCCAGGTCGGCCCCGCACCGCTCCGCCAATTCGAAAACCGCGTTCATCACTCCCGGCTCCTCCGGGTTCGGGAACGGTACCGTAGGGAAATCGGGATGTGGCTCGCGCTGACTTGCTACGACGGCTACCTTCCCGAATCCTGCCTCCGCCAGCGCCCGCTCGACGAAGGACGCGCCGAGACCGTGAAGTGGCGTGTACGCGAGACGCACGCGACGCTCCGACGCGCCGTGTAGTTTGCGGAGCGCCGCAAAATACGCTTCGATCACACTCGGCGAGATGGCGTCGGGATGGGCGCTCGAGATGTCATAGGCGTCGCTGGGGATGTGAACGGTGGCGGGGAGACCGTCCATTCGCGTCGCTACGTCGGTGTCGACGGGAGCCACGATTTGTGCGCCGTCCGCGCCGTATAGCTTGAAGCCGTTGTATTCCTTCGGGTTGTGACTCGCCGTGATCACGATCGCCGCGTCGCTCCGCAAGTGCAACAGTGCAAACGCGGCGATCGGCGTGGGTGCAGGCTCCGCGAACACGCGCACCCGTACACCTGCAGCGGACAACGTGCCGCACACTTCAGAGGCGAGTTCGCGACTCGACGCTCGAGCATCGAACGCCACTATCACCTCCGGCGGCTTCGAAAGGACGGCTCGCGCATTCAAGTGGTCGGCAACGGCTCGGCTCGCGCGGCGCACGGTGCTGCGATTCATGCGCCAGGGTCCCGGCCCGACCTTTGCGCGCAGGCCCGCGGTGCCGAACTCGAGCTGACCTCCGAAGTAGTCGCGCAACTCCACCAAGTCGGCCCTGGCCGCCAGCTCGCGACACTGCTGCGCCGTCACGGGGTCACAGTCCTGCTCCGCCCACGCCAGCGCACGCCCCGACAACACCGAAACTTCGTCCATGTTCCCCTCGAAACGTCTAATCGTCGCGGCCGAGCGTCTCACCGCGGCGCAACGGCACCAGCGGCTGTTTGAGCGCCAACTGCCCGCACGCTGCGTCGACGTCGTCGCCCCGGCGTTTTCGCACCGAGCAACTGAGCCGATGTTCGGCGAGGACGTCCTGGAAGCGATCGACCGCTGCTTCCGAGGGAGGCTGCAAATCGGACGCGTCGATCGGGTTCATCGGTATGAGGTTCACCTTGCACCGCACGCCGCGCAGTAGTTTGACGAGGCGTAGGGCGTGTTCCTCCGAATCGTTTTGGCCCTGAATCAGCGTGTATTCTATCGTGATCCGGCGACGTGGCGGCAACGGGTACTCGCGCAGCGCGGCAATCAGTTCGCCCACCGGAAAGCGCTCGTTCATGGGCAAGATTCGACTGCGCGTGTCGTTGTCGGGCGCATGCAAAGAGACCGCGAGCCCCAATTTGCCGCCAAAGTCTTCGCCCAACTTGCGAATTCCCGGCACGAGGCCAACCGTACTGACCGTGATGCGGCGGGGGCTCATGCCTACGCCCTCGGGGTGCGTGATCAAGCGAATCGCGCGCACCGTTTCGTCGTAGTGGTGAAGCGGTTCCCCCATACCCATGAACACGAGGTTCCGCAGCTGTTCACCCGGGTCGAGGTATCGCTTGGCGATCAAGACTTGGCTCACGATTTCGGCCGCACCGAGCCCACGCTTGAGTCCGGCTTTGCCGCTGGCGCAAAACACGCAGCCCATGGCGCAGCCAACCTGAGTCGAGATGCACAACGTGACGCGCTGTTGCGGCCCTCCCCAAGCTTCGTCGGAGGCGCCTTCTTCATCGTCTTCCCCACCGTCTTCCTCCGCGTCGCGGGTCATGGGGATGAGAACGCACTCGACGGAGTACCCGTCGGTGAGACGCAACAGCAACTTGCGAGTGCCGTCCGCCGAACGCTGCACGTCGGTCACTTCGGCCGGCGTGGATAACCCCACCTCGGCGAGTTTGGCGCGCAGGTCCTTGCTCAAGTCCGTCATGGCGGACGCGTCCAACACGCCGCGCTGGTGAATCCACTTGAAGATCTGCTTGGCGCGGAAGCTGCGTTCACCCATCCCTTCGAGGATGGTCTTCCACTCGTCCGGGAGGCGTGAAATGGGATGCAGCTCGGGCGCCACACGGCCGCGGCTTCGGGTAGGGTCTATCGGCTTCACGGCTCACTCGTTTCGTTCGAGGCTCTTGGCTTCCGCCCAGTAGCTATCCAGTTGCTCCAAGGCGAGTCCACGCGTGGGCTTGCCAGCTTCGTCTCGGGGCCACCCCCCCTGGTCCGCCACCCTCCCCTCGACGTGCGCGAATCTCCGTGTGAACTTGTCGGCTGCGTCGCGCAGCGCGACCTCCGGGTCGACCTCGAGGTGACGCGCCCAGTTCACGATCGCAAACAGCAGATCCCCGAGCTCCTCGCGCACCGCCGCTGCATGGCCTTGGTCTACGGCGTTCTGGATCTCGGCGAGTTCCTCCGTCACCTTCTCGCGAGCACTAGCTGCATCTGGCCAATCGAAGCCGACCTTGGCGGCGCGCTCCGACAGCTTGCTGGCCCGCGTGAGCGCGGCCATGTTGCGCGGCAAATTCCCCAAGATGCCGCGGGGTTTGTCGGGCTTTTCCCGGCGCTTGATGGCCTCCCAGTTGTCGACCACGTCGTCACTGTTTCCGACCCGAACGTCGCCGAACACGTGGGGGTGACGCCGCACCATCTTCTCGCAGATGGAAGCGAACACGTCGTCGGGCCCGAAGGCGCCCCGCGCCCGGCCGAGTTCGCTCAGGAACGCCACTTGGAGGCTCAGGTCGCCGAGTTCCTCGCACAACCCCGAGTCGTCCCCGTCGTCGATCGCATCGACGACCTCCGCAGCTTCCTCGAGGACGTACTTACGTAGGCTGCGCTCGTCTTGTTCGCGGTCCCACGGGCAGCCGTCTGGAGCGAGCAAACGCCGCATGATCGAGACCAGGTCCGCAAAGCCCGCGCCCGTTTGTTCGTGCAGGTTGGTCCCGCGGCTTGGCTTGATTTCGTCGTTCACCACACACCACCCATCGTTGACGCGTCTCAAAACAGGTAGCGTTCACCCGTGTCACACAAGATGGTGACGACATTGGCTCCGGGGAACCGCTCTGCCACCGCGCACGCGGCGAACACGTTGGCTCCCGACGACGGCCCCACCAACAGGCCCTCTTCGGTGGCCAAGCGCTGTGCCATCTTCTCGGCCTGCAGGTCCCCGACGGCGAACACTTCGTCGATCACCGAGCGATCGAGAATATCGGGGATGAACCCGGCGCCCAAGCCCTGAATGCCGTGCAACCCCGGCTTGTTGCCGCTCAGCACGGCGCTGCGTTGCGGCTCGACCGCGACGATTCGAACCTTGTCTCCGAGCTCCGCTTTGAGCACGCGACCGACGCCCGTCACCGTTCCGCCGGTCCCCACCCCCGCGACGAAGCAAGCCAGGTCGGCCGGCATCTGTTCCAAAATTTCGAGCGCGGTCGTGCGCGCGTGGCTTTCGGGATTGGCTGGGTTGGCGAACTGGCTCGGTGAAAACGCGTTCGGCGTCTCCGCAGCGATGGCGCGCGCTCGCTCCACTGCGCCAGCCATGCCCGCTTCTGCGTCGGTGAGCTCGATCTCCGCGCCATAGGACCGGAGCAAGTAACGTCGCTCCATACTCATGTCTTCGGGCATGACGAGCATGCAACGGTAGCCGCGGAGCGCAGCGATCATGGCCAAGCTGATCCCCGTGTTGCCGCTGGTTGCTTCGACGATCAGGGAGCCAGGCTTGAGAAGCCCCTGTTGCTCCGCCGCCTCTATCATCCCCAAGGCTGGACGGTCCTTGACGCTGCCGCCGGGGTTCAGGAACTCGGCCTTGCCCCAGACCGAACCACCGGACCTCGGTCCAAGCCGCCCGAGCTTCACGAGGGGTGTACCGCCGACCAGCGCCAAGGCGTCGTCACACACTCTTAGGCCGCTCTTGGTCAGCCTGACCTGCGGTCGCTTTTTAGCTTCGTCGGACATCGCTCTTGAAGAAAGCCACAGGCCGACCCCTTCAACAAGTGAATAACGTCGTGGCAGACCGCTGCTCGCCGCAACGGCACGCACCCAACATGCCGCCGAGACACGGCAAATCAAGGACTAGGTGGAGTGCACCTCGGCGAGCGGCAACCCAGCGCCGGCCTCCACCCAAGTCAGAGCCGCCTCCGGCGAAACGTCTGCCGACTGAGAGACGGGGACCCGCGCCAACATCCAGTAACAAGAGGAGTGGGGGTCGTACACCACGCTGGTGACCGCGCCCACGGGTTTGCCCGCCTGCAACACTCGACTGTCGAGCTCTCCGTCGACTTGCGGCTGGGGTCCCGGAGCCTTGAAGGCGCGAACGCTGCGTTTCACCTTGCCGCGCATGTCTTGCATGCATACGACCTCCTGCCCGAGGTAACAGCCCTTGGACCACGAGACGGCGCGACGTTCTAGCCCAGCCTCGTGGGGACGTTCCGCCTCGTCGAAGTCGACACCGCCCCACGGCAAACCGTGCTGGATGCGCAGCATCCGCCACGCTTCGCTCGAAAGAACTGGAACGTCTACTGGCAAACTCGGCTCGGACGCGAGCGACAGTAAACTCTTGCCGGCCAGAGTGATCACGCCGGACGCGACGGCGCCTGATTCGGCCGCCGGAATCGTCGCGCCTACGCGTAATCGCCAGAACGCTGGCCCGTCGAGCGGGGCGAGCTCCGCGTCCTCCATGACCAGTCGGGCGTCGAGCTCCTGGGTCAGGGCCGGAGCGTCCCCCCACAACACGCCCAGGTACAAGCGCTCGCGGTCCGCGAGGACGCCCACCACCGCCTGAATCTTTCCGAGCCGATCGAGCAACAGCCCCCAAGTGCCCGTGCCCGGCGACACGACGGAAACGTCACAAGTGAGCAGTCCGTTCAACCAACTCGACCGGTCCGGGCCCGTGACGACCAGCGTTGGCAACTGCCCCCAGTCTACCAATCCGCTCGCCGAGCGGACTGCCTCCAGAGTTTCGTAGTCGCGGCTTTGCAGCTGTCCGACCCGCAGCGTCGTTGGTTCTTGGTTCATGATTCGAAAAGACCTCACTCGATGGGCAACGAATAGATGGGCCCCTCTTTGACGTCGACCTCCCGCGCGACCCCACCTTCGGGTCGAACGGTTAACTTGAGACCTTGACGAGCATTGACGTTGACCAGCGTCTGGAGCGCCCCTGCCGTCATGCCACGGGTCGCCTGACCGTTGACCGCTTCGATCAGCTCGCCGGGAGCCAGACCGGCGCGCTCAGCCGGCGACTTCTCGAGCACCTCTCTCACCGCAGCGCCCGTTTGGCGAATTTCGTAACGAAAGCCCAGGCCAAACTTGGGCCTCGCGGAACGCAGCTCGATCTCGACGGACGCCCCGCCCTCACACTCGGCGAACAGGGGTCCCTCGACCGCACGCTCGTGCAGGCGGTCGAGTTCGGTGATGCATATGACTTGGTCGTTGACGGGATTGGCGTTCCACATCTCGACCTTGAGCACGCCCTCGGCCGGGACTACCCAGTTCTGCCTGGGCGCGTCGCTCCACTTGGGGTTGAACGAGTCTCGCTCGGTCGAGGTGGTGAAGAGCAATTCACCGTCGAGGTACAACTTGAGGTACGGGTCTGGCGCTCCATCGCCGAGTTCATCCCACCTCTCGTTGCCGCGAGTGCGCTCCGGAACCACCGCTCCCTTGACGGCCAAGTAGTACAGGGACTCCGGAGGTGGTGGGTCGAGTTTCACGTCGGGAGGAGCCGGCCGAACCGGCGTGTCGATGGCGGGGTATACCGCTGCGCAACCAGCGCCGAGGCCGGTGCCCAATACGACTGCGATCGCCGCCGACCATCCGCGAATCCCGCTCGGCGCTCCTCGGTTCGACGCGCTCGCCGCCCCCCGAACCCGGCCGCTCGTGGTTGGTCGGAGGGATGAAGAGGAATTGACAGATTTTGAGCGTTTCATGTCGGTCGCAGACTACCATGAGGTCATGGCCCACGGTGAAGTACCTAACGTAGCAATTCAACAGCTCAAAGAGTTCATTGGACAGCAAGTTGCGGTGCGCGGCTGGCTATACAACCGGCGCGCGAGCAAGAAGATTCAATTCCTCGAGGTCCGGGATGGAACGGGCACCGTGCCCGCTACCGTCGTCTCGGGCGAATGCCCGGAGCCGGTCTTCGAGTTGGCGTCACACTTGACGCAGGAGAGCACCGTTTGGGTGGTCGGAGAAGTCCGGCAGCACCCCAAGCGCGCCAACGAGGTCGAGTTGGCGGTCCGCGATCTGCGGGCGGTCCCGACTCAGGGCGAATTCCCGATTTCGCACAAGGAACACGGCGTGGACTTCCTCATGGACCACCGCCACCTTTGGCTTCGAAGCAAACGACAACACGCCATCGTGCGGGTGCGCCACACCATCATCAACGCGATCCGCGACTTCTTCAATCGCGACGGCTTCACGTTGGTCGACGCACCGATCTTCACGCCGAACGCGTGTGAAGGCACGAGCACCTTGTTCGAAACCGACTTTCACGACGAACCGGCGTACTTGACGCAGTCGGGTCAACTCTACATGGAGGCGGCCGCAGCGGCGTTCGGAAAGGCCTACTGCTTCGGGCCAACGTTCCGCGCGGAAAAGAGCAAGACTCGTCGTCACTTGGCCGAGTTCTGGATGGTCGAACCGGAAGTAGCCTTCATGGACCTGGCCGGCGACATGGATCTGGCGGAGCGGTTCTTGTGCGACATCGTGTCGAGGGTGTTGGCTGAGTGTCGCCCGGAATTGGAGGTGCTTGAGCGGCCAATCGCCAAGCTCGAGTCGATCCAGGCACCGTTCCCCCGCCTCAGCTACGACGAAGCGGTCGAACGACTTGCAGCGCTGGGGCAACACGTGGCCCCCGAGGACGACTTCGGCGCGGAACACGAGACAGTTTTGTCGCAGCAGTTCGACCGACCAGTCATCGTTCACCGTTACCCTACGGCGGTCAAGGCGTTCTACATGAAGCCCGACCCGGCCAACCCCAAGCGCGCGCTGTGCATGGACGTATTGGCGCCGGAAGGCTACGGAGAGATCATCGGTGGAGGCCAGCGCCAAGACGACCTGTCGGCACTGGAAGCCGGCATCGACGTCCATGCCCTGCCGCGCGAAGCCTTCGAGTGGTATCTGGACCTGCGTCGTTACGGCAGTTTCCCCCACGCTGGTTTCGGCCTCGGTGTGGAACGCACCGTTGCCTGGCTTTGCGGCCTGCCCCATGTGCGTGAAACAATACCATTCCCGCGCATGCTCAATCGACTGCGTCCGTGACGCACCCAATCCGGGTCAAAAGTGCCCGTCAACGAGGAAATTTATCCGACGAAACCAAGCTGGTACGTACGATGACCGAAGTGTTACGAGCGCGCCCCTTGGACGCGTGATAGGTCTGGTACAATAACCAGTGAACTCCGGCGGCGCTTGGCCGTTTGCCCAAGTAGGAGGTTCGAAGCTCAGTATGGCACGTCTATTCGGGTTCATCGGCAATCAATCAGAGCTTGGCCCCAAGGTGCTCCAAGCTCACGCTCACGACCTTCAGGTGAAGTTCGACTCACCAGAGGCCCTCGGCTGGGGCGTTGGCTTCTATCAGTTCGGCGAGGTGTTGCTGCGCCGTCGACACCTCGAACACACACTCCAACTGGACCCGGGCAAAATGACGAGCGACGTCAAGGCCGAGGTACTGCTCGGCCACGTACGCATGCCCACCGTGGGTAACCTGCGCACGGAGAACACCCACCCATTTCGCTACCGGGAGTGGTTGTTCGCGCAGATCGGGACGCCGGCTGCGTTCGCCGAAATTCGGTCCGAGCTGCTGCAAGGGCTACCGGTGTTCTTGCGCTCGAACGTTCGCGGCGACACCGACAGCGAGGTGATGTTCCACCTGGTGTTATCGCGGCTGCTCGACAAGGGCCAGCTCGATACCCTTCACGCCTCCGCCACCGACACCGCCGCGTCGCTGCGCGAGGCGTTACGCGCAGTCAACGAGATCTGCAAAGTCGCCTCGTTGCCAGCGTATTGCGGAGACATCCTGCTGACCAACGGCGAACGCATCGTCGCGGTGCATCAGAGCGGGCAAATGGCGTATCGCCTGGTCAACACCGCCGAAGAAGTCCAGGAGTATCTCGCCGACGGGTCAGAGCGTGTGCCGCACGCAAGCCGTATCCAGTGTTGCGTCGTCGCCTCGGAAGTCGAATCGTTGCCTGACCGAT
>CBINDO010000041.1:0-40264 GCA_966249405.1 uncultured bacterium
CACTTGTCCATGGTGATGGGTTCACCTGGCGCAGCCCGTTTGCGCGAGACATAGAGCCACACGCAACCCAAGAGGAACACGTAGATCGGGAGCGCCATGTCGATGCGGAGCTCTGTGAAGCGCCGGAACAAGTGCCAAACGGATGGCAGCGCTTCCTCGATCGGAGGCCGGTTGTTGAGGTGATTGCCCAAAATTACCGACGCTCGACCCAGGCGTTGTGCGGTGAACGCGCGGTACAAGCCCGTCTCGATGACGAAGAGTGCAATGTTCGTCGAGCAGAACACGAGCAGCGTCTGCCAACGTCGCGGCGCGTATCGGTACAGCAACCAAAAGACTGCCGGTCCGAAGAACAGGTTCGTCTCCTTGGCGAGGTAACAAGCGCCGAACCACAATGAACACGCCCACAAATCGAAGGTTCGGCCTGCCTGTGAGTACTTGTATCCGTGCAACAGACACAACGGAACGAACGTCATCGAGAACAGCTCTGCGGTCAGTTGGCAATCCGAGTACAAGCACATCACGGGCGAGAAGAGCACGCTCGCCGTGGCGAGGAGGCCCACCCAGGTGTTTACTAGAGCCCTGCCAAGTACGAACGTTGCAGTCGCCGCCGCCGCCGTCGTCAAGCTGGTCACGAGGTAGTAGGAGTATAGGCTCGTGCCGAACACGGCCTGCACCAAAAGGGCCGGGACTACGACGCCGAAACGCGCCGTCCTGTGGTCCCAGATCGATTCGTCGTAAGGGATCCCTTGCAGGATGCGCTGACAGAACCTCCAGACCATGTACCCGTCGAAGTTCGACGCTGGAGACAACGTTGCTGCGCACAACCCGAGCGTGAACACGGCAACGCACGTGGGCACGAACCAGGGCTTCGAATGAAGGGGATACGGATGGATGGACATTTCGGCAAGTGCTGCCACGCAGACGCGAAGCACAGCGCTCCCATCCCGGGTGGCGGCGAGTCCTAGCCCCAAAACCTCGCGTGATGCAAGGGCGCGCCTGTCCTACCAATTCCACGGCGCGGGTATCGAAGTGCGCCCACCCAGGAACGTCCTTGAAAAGTCGGCCGCGGATGTCTAACCGTTCGGCCCGATGTCGAACCTGCAGGCGATGGCCCGAGACTTCGCGATTTCGCCTCGCCGGTTTTGGATCGGTTTGTTCTGGGTTTGCGGGCTCATCGTTCTGCAGATTTGGCAGGTCGTTGGCAAACGCGACGACTGGCCGCTCTCGGCCTATCCCATGTATTCTGGCTTGCAGAGACCAACCGCCTCCAAGGAGGAGCTCCGCGCCGTGGCCGTGGACGGTGAACTGTCGTTGACCGAAAATCACCTGGAGCCGCTGTCGCCGCGCACCGTCGCGTTGGTGTTGAGACATGCCGATTCTCGACACGGAAGGGCGATTCGTCGCGCCATCCTCGAACGCTACTACCAGCGTCGGGCGGCGGGGCTACACGACGGGCCAAGCTTGAGCAGCCTGCGTCAATACCGGTACACCTGGGCTGTGCGTCCCGACCTGTCGAACAAGGCCAAGCCCAACGTCTCGGTGGTGCAGCGTATCCCAGCCTTCGAGCCTAGCCTCATGGATGCACTCGATGCAGAGGGGCGGGGTAAAGGTGAGCCGCCACACGCCATCGACGCGGGCGCCGGCGCCATCGTGCTGCAGCTTGCCACGGGAACCCTGGGCGGCGCGGCGCAACTCCAAGTGGATCGTTTCGCTGCCAAAGGTAACGCCGTCGCGTTCCCCGAGCCGGCCGACGTCGCCAGGGAAGAGGGCGGAGCGGAGGACGCAGGCACGAGCGTCGAGACGCAAGATGCGCGTGCGACCCCCAGCGCCTACGTAGACGTTCGCTTCGACGCGCCTGCAGGTCGCTATTGGGTTTGGTTGCGAGGCAAAAGTAAGAAAGGGTCGAAGCACGACTCGGTGTGGGTGCAACTCGATCGTCAGATCGGCACGTCGGAGACCACTCATGAAGATGGCTTGGGTCAGTTTAGAGAAGTCTACCCGGGCAATGCGTTCGGCTGGGCGAGCGCGGGCCCGATAAGTGAACCCGTGGAGCTGAACTTGAAGGGAGACGAGCCACACGTCTTGAGAGTCGGCGTACGGGAGGGGCCGGTGGTCATCGACCAAGTGGTGCTCAGCAAAACATGGACCGAGAATCCCGGCGAGATGGGGCCCGCACGATGATTACGCCGCGCGAGCGAACGCAGTGGTCCCCAGTCGAGCTGATGCGGGCTTTCTTGGCCTTGTGGTTTACTCCCGACCGTCCCTACGACTTGGCGGCAGCGCGGTTGCTGTTTTTTGGCTACGCGCTGATTGGAGAGTGGGACCAGGTTTTTTGGTGGGAGCCACTCCCGACCAGGATCTTGGAACCGCCCGGCATCATGCAGTGGTTGCCCATCCTGCCCCCGCAGCAGCTCATTTGGTTGCTCTGGTTGTTCCGCGTCGCTTCGGCGTGCGCGTTCCTCGGGATCGGCTACCGCGTGGCCGCTCCCATCGCTAGCGTCCTGCTCCTGTACTTCGTCGGGATCGAGAACTGCTTCGGCAAGGTAATGCACAGCGGGAATCTGTATGTAATAGGTGCCTTGATGCTGGCGTGTGCGCGCGCTGACGACGCGTTGTCCGTCACGGCGTGGTGGCGGCGCCGGCGCGGTGAGACTGCGCCCGCTCCGAGCGGCGACTACCGTTGGCCCGTGCGCGGGATCTGGCTAATCATCGCCGGAATGTATTGCGCCGCTGGCGTCTCGAAGCTCGTCCACAGCGGTTGGGAATGGGCGCTCAGCGACAACTTTCGCAACCTGTTGCTCTCCCACCATTACACCCGGCAGCCCATCACCGAGTGGGGGGTTTGGATCGCCCAAAACTCTACGCTGTCTCGCGGGGTAGCGGTCTTCGCGTTGCTGCTCGAGCTCCTTTGCCCTCTGCTGCTACTGGGCGGAGTCTACACGTTCATTTTCGGCGGCGGCTTGATGGCGCTCCAGTTCGGCATCTTCTTGATGCTGGGGGTGCGCTTCGACACGATGGTGCCGGTGTTCCTCACGCTGGTCCCCTGGACGTGGCTGGCAATGCGTGTCGGTGACGTGTTGGGTCTGAGGGAGTAGCCCACCCGAGACCCGTAGGCAGCCTGCGAGGGCGGCAGAAGAGCCCCCTAGTTTCTCGACTCGAGCTCGGACGAGCCGGACTTGGTCACCGGAGATAGCTGCAGCAGCCAGCTCCGGTGACTCGCTTTTACTCAGCGGCGACGGTTTGGGCAGCCGGAGCACCGTCGTGGTCGTGTTCACCGCAGTTGCCGTGGCACGACGCGTGAATCAACGACTCGACGGTCTTGGGATCCGGGAGCTCGACGAGCACGCGGCCACCTTCGGCGCGGGCCTTGAAGGTCTGCACGCGGTAGTCGGGGTCGTTGAGGCCTGCACCCGTGCGCAGATCGAACGTCTTCTTGTGGAGCGGGCAAGCAACCTTTGGAGTGCCGGATTGGTCGCCGACGAGCCCGCGCGATAGGACCATGTCTTTCTTGTGGGGGCACACGTTCTGGGTCGCGTAGTATTCATCCGTGCCGGCCACGTGGAACACGGCCAACTGCGACTCGCCGTACTTGACGGTGCGACCGAGGTCCGGCAGGAAGTCGCTGGTCGAGCCCACGTCTACCCACTGGGTGGAGATGACGTTCAAGCGTCGCTTCGGGCGTTGGGGCGCGCGTAGCCCCGTGCCCCAATCGGCGGGACGCTTCTGGTGCCGTTGTTCCACCCACTCCAAGGTGTCGTCGCTGTCCTTTGCGTTCGTGTAGTACTCGAACTGAGCACGACGCTCGGGGTTGTTCACGACCTCTTCCCACTCGCAGCGGTAAGTGTCGACGCAGTGTTGCATCTCCGCCTCGAGTTGCGCGCAGATCCCGAGCTTGTCGTGGATGATCACGTCCTTGAGGTGCTCGAGCCCGCCTTCGAGGCTCTCGACCCAACGGGCGGTGCGCGTCAACTTGTCTGCGGTCTTGATGTAGTACATCAAGAAGCGATCGATGTAGCGGATCGCCGTCTCTTCGTCGAGGTCACTCGCGAACAAGTCGGCATGGCGCGGCTGCGAACCGCCGTTGCCGCAGAGGTAGAGGTTCCACCCCTTGTCCGTCGCGATCAGGCCGAAATCCTTCGATTGAGCTTCAGCGCACTCGCGGATGCATCCGCTCACCGCCGACTTCAACTTGTGTGGGGCTCGCAGGCCCTTGTAGCGATTCTCGACGCGGATCGCGAATCCAACGGAGTCCTGCACGCCATAACGGCACCATGTCGAACCCACGCAGCTCTTGACGGTGCGCAGCGCCTTGCCATACGCGTGGCCGCTCTCGAAGCCGGCAGCCACCAGCTCCTCCCAGATCGCCGGCAGCTGATCGACGCGAGCGCCGAACAGGTCGATGCGTTGACCACCGGTGATCTTGGTGTAGAGCCCGTATTTTTCGGCGACTTTGCCGATGGCGATCAAGCCTTGCGGTGTGATCTCGCCACCCGCGATGCGCGGCACGACCGAATACGTGCCCTGCCGTTGGATGTTGGCCAGGAAGCGGTCGTTGGTATCTTGGAGCGAAGCGTGGTTCAAGATCAAGTCGTTGTTCACGCTTGCCAGGATCGAGGCGACCGCGGGTTTGCAGATTTCACAACCGAGGCCCTTGCCGCAATCGGCGATCACCTCCGAGAAGGTCTTCAGGTTCTTCACCCGAACGATGTGATAGAGCTCCTGCCGGGTGAACGCGAAGTGCTCGCAAAGGTCGTTCTTCACGACCTTGCCCATCGCAGACAGAGTCTTGTTGACGATCTTCGTGACCAACGGTGTACATCCGCCGCACGTGCTGCCCGCTTTGGTGCAGGTCTTCACCGAACCGAAGTCGGCGCACTGGCCCGACCGTACGACGGCTTCGATGGCGCCTTTGCTCACGTTGTTGCAGGAGCAGATCTGTGCCTCGGCCGGCAGCTCCAGCTCCACCGTCGCACCACCGCGCCCTCCCAAGATCAGAGCCTCGGGCTGCGGCGGTAAGTCACCGCCCGCTTTCACGAGGGAGAGTAGACTCATGTACTCTTCCGCCTCCCCGACCAGCATGCCACCGACCAGCTTCTTGCCGTCGGCGTCGAGGACCATCTTCTTGTACACTCCGGACACCAAGTCCTGGAATACGATCGTGCGCCCGCCTTGCTCGTCCGCGAAAGCATCACCGAAGCTCGCCACGTCGACCCCGAGTAGCTTGAGCTTGGTCGACATATCGGCGCCCTTGAACGAGCCGGAACTGTCGCCATGGAGCGCTCTGGCCAAGATGTCGGCCATGTCCCACCCCGGAGCGATCAAGCCGTAGATCATACCGCGATGGAGGGCGCACTCGCCGATCGCAAACACGTCTGACGCGCTCGTCCTCAATTGATCGTCCACGACGATGCCACCACGCGGACCGACCTCGATGCCGCACGCCCGGGCCAGCTCGTCGCGGGGCCGGATGCCGGCAGAGATCACGAGCATGTCGGTTTGGTGGATGGTGTCGGCTTGGGTGCGGATCCCCTCCAACTTGGTATCGCCCACCAGCTCCTTGGTTGCGAAGCCCGTGAGCACCTCGATGCCGAGCGCTTCGATCCGGTCTTTGAGCAACCGCCCACCCACCGTATCGAGCTGACGCGGCATGAGGCGCGGAGCCATCTCGATCACCGTGCTCTTCAGGCCCATGTCATAGACCGCTTTGGCGGCTTCCAAGCCGAGCAAGCCTCCGCCCATTACCGTCGCGTGTTTACAGTTCGCGGCGTAGCTGCGGATCGCGTCGAGGTCTTCGATCGTCCGGTACACGAATACGCCAGGCTTGTTGACGCCGGGCAGCGGTGGGACGAAGGCCGCCGACCCGGTTGCGAAGACCAGGATGTCGTACCCGAACGTCTGCTCGCCCGCTGTCACCGTCTTGGCTTTGGGATCGACGCTGGTGACCAACGTGCCAGTGTGCAGAACGATGTGGTTGGCTTCGTACCAGCTGCGCGGCTCGAGCAGTAGGTCGTCAGCGGAGTCCTTCTCGTAGTAGCTAGTTAACTTGACACGGTCGTAGGCCGGGCGCGGTTCGTCACCGAAGACGAGGATGGTGTCGGTATTGCCCAGTGCTCGTAGGCGCTCGCAGAAGCGCTGACTGACCATGCCGTTGCCGATGACAACGATTGTGCGTGCTTGATTGGAGGTTGGCTTCATTGGTAGGTCCCTTCGTGGAGCGTGGGAAAAAACTGGCCGACTCCGTGTGTCAGAGCCATAGCAACACTCGGAAAAAGGTGTTTGTGAGGGTGTTTCCGAAACCTGCCGGTAACAGTCTCAGTTCAGGTGTTGGATACGCAGCTGACCGCGTTGGCGCATCGCCTGCAACCTGTGCTCGGCCTCTTCCTGAGAGATGCGCGCGCGTGTCACCAACAGGTGCACGAGACCACGTTCCAGCATCTTGCAGTCGTCTTCGGTGCCGTAGAGATACAGGTAACTCCCGTCCACTATCCAGGCCTGAATCATTTCGGCCTGTTCGAGCAGACGTAGCCCCAACTTGTCCTGCGGCGCGACGTCCAAGCGGGTGATCACGCGCGCCGTTTGCCACGCCGAAAAGTGCTCGTAGAAGGTGAGCGTCGTCTCGTTGCCGATTGGGCTCGTGAACAGCCAGTTGCGTCCCGAGCCACGCGTCGCAGCGCGCTCGGCCAGGAAAGCGAACGCGCTCGCCACGCCCGGTCCAGGTGCCATCAAGATCACCGGTGCATCGACGTCCGCGGGCGGGTGGCCTTCGGGACGTGAATCGACGAACACCGGAAGCCAATCGCCCTGGTCGAGCCGCTCTTGTTCGAGCGAAGCGACCACACTACGAGACTCCGAGGGCGCCTTCACGGCGAAGAACTCGAGCGCATCGGCGTGCCGCGAGCGCGCGCTCGCCAGAGGAAAATACTGAGGCACGAGCGGGCTCAGCTGATTGACGAAATCGTTGAGAGAAGGTTTGGTACCGGGAAAGCGTCGCAGGATCGCCTGCAAGTTGAGCTCGGTGGTCGGGCCTGCGGCGAGGCTCTCGAGCTGAGCGGCTTCATGATGGTTGCGTGTGCTGTTGGACAAGAGCCACAACAGTTCGCGCGTCACCGACACGATATTGAACTCCTCGAGCAGCGCGCGCCAAGCGGGCCCCGTGCCGCGCGAGGTAGTGATCGTCTCTTGGCCCTTGGCGCCGAGACGACGGAGGACCTTACGCACCAAATCGGGGTCGTTGCTTGGGACGATCCCGAGGCAATCACCCGGACGGCAACGGAGCCCACTGCCCTCAACGTCGAGGGTGACGCGCCAAGCGTTGGGAGCGCGAGTCGGCGACGCCGCGACCTGTTGCACGCGCGCTGCGAAGGGATTGTCCGAAGTGTATTTTTGGCCGGGTTCGTCGGCGCTCGTGCCCTTACGCGCGGAGGCCATGGTCGCTCGTAGATGTACGGTGGATTCGGAGCTCTCCGTCGCGGCTTGAGCCACGACCGTCGCCTTGTTCGCATCCAACCCGTGGCTAGCGGTCGGCGAGACATCCTCCTGAGCATGCAGTCCCGGGCCCAGGGCGGCGACGCTGGTCTCGGTCGCGACGGCCGTGCTGGCGTGGGACGTCGCGGCGACACCGGTACCGCTGGATAGGGGCGCGACCTCGAGCGGCGCGGGCGCTCCCGAATCCACCAGGCCCGACAAGAATCCATTCAGCCAGGCCAATTGCTGACGCGTGAACGGTGCCTCCTGCGTCATCTGTCGAGCTGCCAAACGCCCAGCAGAACGGCCACTGTCGAAGCAGTGCCGTTCGTCGGCGAGACTCGGATCCGTGGGGGCAGGGAAGACGCTGTTCACGTCGGGCAACGTCGCCCCCACGGTGTTGCGCGAATGTGACCTGCGAGTTTCTACAATGAAGACTGAATGGTTGGTGGTCGACGAAACGTACAGGAAACCGGCGATTTCCGCCGCGACGGAAAGTCGCGGCACAGCCCATTGAAAACTCGCGTCCCGCGCTCTCACCGATTGCGTTGACACTGGAATGTGCCCGCAGTCGAGCGTGCCGTCGGTGGGACAAACCCGCGCCGCGTTCCGGTACCGCTCGCGGCCGACCTTGGTCCTGCGGTTTGCGCCGCCGTTGCGCTACCGGCACGGCCCGCGTAACTTGGCCTGCAGGTCACTTTTGGCCGGGAGTGAATTTCATGCTCAGAACTCGCAGCGTCTCTTTCGTCATGACCGCCGACAACATCCTCACCGTCGACGCGACCGACTCTCTCGAGCGAGTCAAGCACATCATGCACGGGCACCCGATTCACCACGTCCCAGTCCTCGAGCGCGGCAAGCTAGTCGGGATCATCAGCACGTCGGACCTGCTCCGGCATTCCTCGGGCGGCGCCGAGGAGTCTGCGCTCGACGCGGACATCAAAGCCAAGGACGTGATGGAGACGTCTTTGGTGACGTTGCGCCCTCGCGATCCGTTGCTGAAGGCGGCTCGTCTGCTCGCCAAAGAACAGTTCAGCTCGCTCCCCGTCGTTGACGACGAGGGCGAGCTGATTGGGATTCTGACGATTCGCGACTTGCTCCGTTACGTCATCGCACAGGAGGAAGCGACGGAGGCTTGAGTTTCAGGCGCGTTTGCCTTCGGCAAGCGCTTCGTCGATGTCGTCGACTTCGGAGTCGTCCACGTCGTCGGTCTCCGACGTTTTCGTTCCGGAGCTGGGCGGGGTGGCTCCTGGCGTGGGCCACGTGTTCCACTTTGCGGGGATACGCTTCTTGAGCGACAAGTAGATGCCAACGAAGCCGATGAGCGCTGGCACGACGCTCAAGACCTGACCCGTGGTGAGTGTCTCCTCGTAAGGAGTCTGGAACTCCTTGACGTATTCGACGAAGTAGCGGCCCGTGAAATACACCGCGAAGAACACGGAGATGAGCAAGCCGCGCGGGCGTTTCTCTTTGCCCATCACTCGGTCGGTCACGTAGAGGCAAGCCATGACGAACAAGCCGAGGAAGAACTCGTAGATCTGGCTCGGATGACGGTACGGGCCGTTGGGGCCATCCAAGCGCACAAAGCGCACGCCCCACGTCTGATCGGTAACGCGCCCCACGATCTCCGAGTTCATGAAGTTGCCGACGCGGATCAGCGTCGCACCAAGCGCGGCCGAGAACGAGAAGCGATCGGCCCCTTCGAAGAACGACTGCCGCTTCAGACGCGTGAACAGCCACATCGCGATGATGAGGCCGATTACCCCACCGTGGCTCGCCAAGCCGCCTTCCCAGATCCGGAACAACCAGGCTGGATCTTCTTTGAACTTGTCGATGTCGTAGAAGAAGACGTGACCCAACCGTGCACCCGTGAGCACGGCGATGACTCCGTACAAGACGAAGTCGTTGGCGTCTTCTTCGCGGCCGCCCGCACGTTTGATCTGCCAGTCGAGCAACTTGAATCCGCCCAGGAACACGCAGACGTAGAGCAAGCTGTAGTAGCGGATTCCATCGCCCGGCAGCGGAAGCCAGTCGGGGTAGTTGAACAACACGGGACTCGCATCCCAATCGAACTTCGGCACGGCAATACTCCAAAAGTTGAATCAGCCCTTTCGGGCGGGGCGGGTTGTAGCAGGTTTCGCCTGTGTTAAACGCAGCGCTGCACCCGAAACGTGGGCCCCACGGAACAGCTCTGGGTCGCCAGGCCGGTGGCCTTTCGCGCTGGTCGTATGGGACATCATTTTCTAATCTTCTGGCCCCACAACGCATTCCAAAATCGCGT
The DNA here is from genome assembly GCA_966249405.1 of uncultured bacterium. Taxonomy (GTDB): domain Bacteria; phylum Myxococcota_A; class Polyangia; order Polyangiales; family Polyangiaceae; genus SZUA-265. The sequence continues at coordinate 9,746 of CBINDO010000041.1, forward strand.
AAATCCGAGGCACATGTACAAACTGCCACTTCACGGGGCCAGTAACCCATCATCCATCGCCGCGGGCACGAACCCCGGATCGTTTGCAGCGCGTGCAGACATCGGCGGGCCTCGCGCTTACTCGTCTCCCGACAGCCCCGGCATGCCCGCGCCGAGCGACAAGACCGCATGGGACTTCATGCCCGCCGGCTGGACCAAGGTCGGCGTCGGCGGTGCCGGAGGATGGCAGCCTCCCGCGGGCTTCGTCGCCGTGACTCAGCTGGAGCACGCGCGGCTCGGCAACGTCACGCCAGAGATGCGGCGCGTAAGTGAACGAGAGTCTCACCTCACCCCCGAGCAGGTGAGAGACGAGGTGGCGAGCGGCCGCATGATCATCCCGGCCAACCGCGTGCACTTGGGCTTCAACCTCGACCCGATGTGCATTGGTCGCGCTGGATTGACGAAGGTGAACGCCAATATGGGCGCGTCGCCGGTGTCGTCCGGGACCGATCAAGAAGTGGAGAAGTTGCGTTGGGCCGAGCGCTGGGGTGCCGACACGGTGATGGACCTGTCGACGGGGGGAGATCTCGACGCTTGTCGCGACGCCATCATCAAGAACTCGCGCGTACCAATCGGCACCGTGCCGATCTACTCGATGATTTTGGGGCGGCGCATCGAGGACTTGACGGAGAAGGTGATCATGGAGGGTCTGCTGGCTCAGGCCAAGCAGGGCGTGGACTACTTCACGATCCACGCCGGCGTGCTGCGTGAGCACCTGCCGCTCGTCAAGGACCGCTTGATCGGCATCGTCAGCCGCGGCGGGTCGTTGCTCGCGAAGTGGATGCTCGTACACAACAACCAAAACCCGATGTACACCCACTTCGACGAGATTTGCGACATCATGCGCGAGTACGACGTTTCGTTCTCGCTCGGTGATGGTTTGCGTCCGGGCGGCCTCGCCGACGCGAGCGACGCAGCCCAGCTGGCCGAACTCCACACCCTGGGCGAGCTGACCGAGAAGGCTTGGCGTAAAGGCTGCCAAGTAATGGTCGAGGGCCCGGGTCACGTCCCCTTCGACCAAATCGAATACAACATGAAGTTGCAGCGTCGCGTCTGTCACGGCGCGCCGTTCTACGTGCTGGGCCCGTTGGTCACCGACGTGGTCCCTGGGTACGACCACATGACGAGCGCGATCGGTGCCACGGCGGCAGGTTACCACGGCGCGGCGATGCTCTGTTACGTCACGCCGAAGGAGCACCTCGGGCTGCCCAAGAAAGACGACGTCAAGCAAGGTTGCGTCGCCTACAAGATGGCGGCGCACGCCGCCGACGACGCGTTGGGCAGCCCGGGTTCGCGCGATTGGGACGAAGAGCTGACGAAAGCGCGCGCTGCCCTCAACTGGGAGCAACACTTCGCGTTGTCTTTCGACCCAGACCTGGCGCGCGCGTACCACGACGAAGATTTGGACGTCGATACGGACTTCTGCGCAATGTGCGGACACGACTGGTGCTCCGTCCGCATTTCGAAGGAGATCACGGAGTTCGCGTCCGGTAAGGACGAAAACTACGAGACTTCGGGGCCGCGTAAGTCCGCCGCACTGACCCAAGAGCAGCGCGCGATCCTCGAGCGCCGTGGGGTGTTGGGCGAAGCCGAGCTGGCCCGCTTGGCCAACAAAACGCGCAAGGCGATGCAGGCCGAACACGCGAGGGGCGCCTGTCACAGCGATTTGGTCGACGCGGACGCCGCACAACACCTACAGGCGCAACGGCTCGTTCAGCTGAGACGCAAAGCGACGGCGGCAGAGTAACACTTTGGCTCACCCTATGTCTCCAGCTGGTACGCCTTGCGGAGAAAACGACCCGTGGCAGCTCGCGAGTTGCGACCTACGGTAGCGGTCGTATAACCTCGCGGGCGTATGGAGATTGGGGACCGTGCAGCCGACTTGCCGTTGGCAACTCCATCGCGGCGCAGCTTCCTGAGTGGACCGTGGTTGCGCCGCTTGGACTGGTCGTCGCTAGAGGGCCTGACCGAGTCTGTGCTTCGACGCATCATTCGGCTCGCGTGTATCGTGGGCTCGAGCGGTGTGGTGGTTGCCCTGCTGTCGCCGCAACCTGCGAACGGCCTTGCCGTCGTGTACTCCGCTTTGAGCATCGTGGCCGTCTTCGCCGCGACGTTTCTTCCGATTCGGCTCCGCGCCCTGTCGATCGTCTACCCGAGCGCCATGATCTCCACTGGCGTCGTTCTGTTGGCGATGTTGGGGCCGCGTATCGACGCGTTCCTGGTCCTCGCCGGCGGCATGTTCATCGCGTCGTTGGTGCTGCCAACCCGTGGCCTCGTGTTGGTCACGGCGCTGGGTTGGTTTGGAACTCTGGTCATCGCTTGGCAGAGCCACGAGCCGCAGAATACCGAGATCTGGAGCACCGCGATCGTCACCATGATCGCGCTCGTCATCCCGGCTGCGATCATGGGCCGCGTATTGGTGGCGGCGCTGGCGCGCGCCTTGAAAGAGAGGCAGCACTTGGTCGACGAGGTGGTTGCCGAGCGCGAGGCGCTGCAAGCGACGATTCGCGACCTGGAGACGACGCGCACACAACTCACCCACGCGCAAAAGTTGGAGCTGATGAGTCAGCTGGCGGGGGGCATCGCCCACGACATGAACAACGCCTTGACGGCCATCATCGGCGAGGCGTCGCTGCTCGACGACGCAGTCGCCGAGGAAAGAGAACGCATCCTCGAAGCCGGTGAATACGCCGCCAAGCTCACTCACCAATTGATGGTGTTTGCGCGTCGCGACACCAGTCAGCCAAAGCCGATCGACATCGTGGCGTCGCTGAGCGGCCTCCTGCGTGCGGTCCGGCGCGTGATCCCCAGCGACATCAGCCTGGAGCTGGACCTAGCCGCCGTACCAATCGTGGTCGTCGCCGATAGTACCCAGTTGCTCCAAGTTTTGCTCAACTTGGCCACCAACGCCAAGGACGCGATGCCAAGCGGTGGCGTACTCGGGGTCCAACTGACGCTCGACACGGCGCGAGGTCAAGCCGTGTTACGCGTCAGCGACACCGGAACTGGCATCGCCGAAGAGCATTTGCCGCGCATCTTCGATCCGTTTTTCACGACCAAGCCAGCGGGGCAGGGCACCGGGTTGGGTCTACCGAACGTCAAGCACTTGGTGGCGGGTATGGGCGGCGAGATCCAAGTCGAAACACACGTCGGTAAGGGCACGACGTTCGAAGTCCGTTTGCCGTTGGCGGAAGCCGAAGCCGTGCGCCCGCCGGACGCAAAGAACACACGATCCCGTCGCGCCGGCACGATCCTCGTCGTCGATGACGACGTACGCGTGAGGGCCGTCGCGTTCACGGCGCTGCAGAAGGTTGGGCACCAGGTGTACGAGGCGTCTTCGGTCGCCGCGGCGCTGGACGTAGCCCGCTTGCACGGCCGCCGCATCGACCTGTTGCTCACGGATGTGGTCATGGAGGGCGGCGGCGGCGCGGCGGTGATCAGCGCCATCCGGGAGGCGGTTCCGGGTGTCCGCGTGTTGGTGATGTCGGGTTATGCCGATGACGAAACTCTACGCCGCGGCATCGCGCAGGGGCAGTTTCCGTTCATCGCCAAGCCGTTCACTGCCGACATGTTGTCCGCCGAGGTCGACAAGATCCTGGGTTGAAGTCCCAGGTGAATGGGCCGACCACTGGGCGAGGCGTCACTCGTTGCGGCTGCTCGCTCGAGAGTCGAAGTTCGTTTGCGCTCCGCGTTTCGCTCGATCGCACACGCGCGTGGACGAACGTCCTTTGTTTCGTCGTCAGCCTTTGACGCAGACGACCTGTTTCAACGTGTGTTCGATGTCGACCAGGTCGCGCTGAGCAGCCATGACCGCGTCGATGTCCTTGTAAGCCATCGGTGTTTCGTCCAGTACGTCACGATCCTTGCGACATTCTACGCCGCTCGTGGCGCGCGCGTGTTCGTCAACCGTGAATCGCGAGCGGGCCTGGGTGCGGCTCATGCGCCGTCCGGCGCCGTGTGAACAACTGCACAAGCTGTCCGGGTTGCCTCTGCCCCTGACGATGAACGAGCGCGCGCCCATGCTGCCCGGGATGATACCGAGCTCGCCCAGTCGAGCGCTGACTGCACCTTTGCGCGTCACGTAGAGTTCGCGACCGAAGTGTTCTTCGCGGCTCACGTAGTTGTGATGGCAGTCGACGGCGTGGCGATCGACTTCGAAAGGGGGTAAACCAGCATGAGCTCGCAACTCACCCAACACGGTCTCCATCATCAACTCGCGGTTGGTGCGCGCGTATCGTTGAGCCCAGTCGACGGCGCGCTCGTAGTCGTAGAAGTGGTCACTGCCCTCGGAGAAATAGGCGAGGTCTTTGTCGGGCAGCTGCTTGATGTGTCGCTCCATGTCGCGCTGCGCGAGTTCGATGAAATACGTGCCGATACGATTGCCGACCCCGCGCGACCCGCTGTGCAGCATGACCCAGACACGCTGCGATTCATCGACGCATAGTTCGATGAAGTGATTGCCGGTACCCAGCGTCCCCAGATGAATGACATGGTTGGCTTTGCGGATCGCGGGATGGCGTTCTGCGAGGCGCTCGTATTCCGGCTCGAGGCTCTTCCAACGGCGCGCGACGGAGTCGGGGACGTCGTTCCACGAGCCAATGTCCCCCTTGCCTCCGTGCCGGCCACGACCGTGAGGCACAGCGCGCTCGATGGTGCTGCGGATACCGTAGAGCGAGTCCGGTAGCTGAGAAGCAGTCAGTGTGGTGCGCACGGCCATCATCCCGCAACCGAGATCGACGCCGACGGCTGCCGGGATGATCGCGCCGCGCGTCGGGATCACCGAACCGACCGTCGCTCCGATCCCGACGTGGACGTCGGGCATCGCCGCTACCCACGGTGAGACGATTGGCAAGCGCGCGACGCGCGCTAGTTGTTCCATGGCTTCGGCTTCGACGGGGACCCCGCGCGTCCAAGCCTTCACCGGTACGCCACCTTCCCGTTCGACGATCTCGCAGGAAGAACCCGCGGCGGTGGACGGCGCGCTCGACGCCGCGCCGCGCCGTTCGGCGACGCGTTTTTGACGCTCGAGGGCACGTTTTTGATTGCGCGGCCGCTCGCGTTTCGTCGGCCTCGCGACGTGCGCAGGTGGGCCGGCGTCGCCCCGCAACAACGCGGCCGCGGCGGTGAGGCGCGCGTCCTCGAAGTCGACGCTCGGCGACGGCTGGGTCGAGACCGCGGTTTCGTCTGAGGCAGGTCCCGATGTCAGGTCGTCCGTCGTCCCGATGGTGAACATCAGCTCCGGCGTCTTTTTCCGGTTCAGCTCCGCGCCGAGCTCGCTCCGCAGAAATCCCCGGTGGGCTTCGAGTGCTCCCAGGATGCGTTCGATCTTGTCGCCGCTCGTTGCGACCGTCGGTTGAACGACCACCAGCAGCCGCGCGATGGTTGGCGCAGGCAGCACCTGCGCCACTTGCAGCGAGTGCAGCAGCGGGTCGTCGAACTCGGCGAGGGCCAAGGTCAACGTCCGTTCGGCAAGTGCACACACTTGGCGCGTCTTGTTGTCGAACCGGTGAGATTCTCGGGAGTCGCGTGAACGGCGCATGCGAAGTGAAGCGCGGACGGCGCTTGGCGAGGGTGCGGTGTTTAGTTTTTGTCGAGCAAGCCCTGGAGCTCGGCGGGCGCGAGCTGGTACTCTTGTCGGCAGTAGTCGCAAGTGATGTCCAGGACCTGGCCGTCGTCGACCATACTCTGGATTTCCTGACGTTGTAGTGACGCCAGCGCACCCAGTAGGCTCGCTCGACTGCACCAACACTCGCTGCCGAGCTCCGAATCACCAAGCTCGGTGAACGGCATGCCGTACAGCAGCTCCTCGCACAGCAGACGCGGCGTGAACTCTGGGTGGGACAAGATGTGGTCGATGTTGCGGAAATCTTCTAGCCGCTCCGTCATCACGGCGAGTGGACCTTGCTCGGCCTGTGGCAACAATTGCACCAGGTAGCCGCCGGCCGCCGATACGTCGCCAGTCTCACCGAAGACCGCGCCGACCACGGTCATGGTCACGATTTGCTCGGAGTCTTGCATGTACGTCATCAAGGCTCGAGAGATGTCTGACCCCGAGCTCACTTGAACCATGCCTTGTTGAACGCGGCCGTCGTGCAGCGTGCGGACCATTTGCAGTACGCTGCCCTCGAGGTCGAACTCCTGGTCGTCCTGTTTGCGGCTGAAGAGGCCGCGCGAATTGCCCGAAGGGTGTGAATCTCCCAGCAGGTAGCCTTTACCTTCGCTGCCCCGCAAGATGCCCTGCACCCGGAGTTGCGGCGACATGGTCTCGCGGATCAAAGCAGAGCCGAGCACGAGCTCGGAGAGGTGGCGGGCTGTCTTGCCACGTACACCTTGGGCACGACATACGGCCTGGGCCGTCTTGGTGCCGTCCAGCGTGACCACGCGGAAGGTGCCGTCGTTGGTCATGGCTCGGAAGATTCGATCAGTGCGCATACGGTAAACTCGAGAAACTGGGGCGGGCGCCCGCGTTGAGCGGGTCTCAGCACTTGAGACCCGCGACCAATGTAGCAGGTGAGGGATCGAAAAGCGTGGCCGGAGCCGGGGAGAACGACGGCCTATGCCTGTTGGGCGGGCGTTTTCCCAACGCGACCGGTTTCGAGATCGGCTCTTAGTTCAGGGTCGGGGTCTCTTGATCCAGGTCGTCTTCGGTGATCGGACGCGGGATGCGGTAAGCCTCGTGCATCCAGTTGTGGAGGTCGGCCAACTTGCACGCCGGTGAGCAGAAAGGGCGGCACGGCAGGTGGTCCGGCGCGTTTTCGAGCACCTTGGCGCACGTGGGGCAGACGATTCGCATGCGATACGCTAATGCTCCAAAACACGTCTCGCAATGGGTGCCCGTTGGTGAGGGAGTTTTCGGACGCGCGCGTGGCTCGACCGCGCTTCCGGGCAGAGGCGGCCGCGATTGCTTTGCCTGGCCGAGTTTCTTCGGGTCGTGCTGTCTGGACTCACCGCTGGCCGCAGCGCAGCTTGCTTCGCACCTCCCCGGCCAAGGGCCGGACTCCGAGGGTGAGGCCTCCGAATCACGGCGGGACGACACGCAAACACACCCCCGGGCGACGGATGGCGTGGAGGTGTGGGTGACGTGCGCGGGTTTCGGCAGAGTGACGAAAAGCGTTACGATTACGCCAACTTCGGAAGCGCGGAAAGAGCGCCGCCGCGGTGGGAGGGAGCCGCGACACGACGGGTGAGAGCTGGGCCCACCCCCAACCGGGTGGCGTCCAAACAGGGCCGCACTGGTCGGCAATTTCTCGGCCGTTTCGCGCCTCGGCCACGGACCCACTCGGGGATGCCAAAGGCTGTGGAAAAAGTCCGTCCTTCGATTGTAGAAGCGCGAACGCCTGACGGACCCGTCGGGCTAGCCACGGTCGGAACCGTAACATGAGCGATTCAGGAGTCCCTTTGAAGCCCATTAAGCCCATTCGATGTTTGGCCATCGTCAACCGCGGTGAAGCGGCGATGCGTTGCATCCGCGCCGTGAAGTCGCTGCGTGCATTGGAAGGTCAAGAGCTACGCGTGGTCGCACTGTACACCGCGGTCGACAAGGCGGCTCCCTTCGTTCGTCACGCCGACGTTGCCGTCGAGTTGCCGGTCAAGACGACTCCGGTTGCCGCGTATCTGGATCACGACCTCTTGTTACGCACCCTCAAATCGGTGGGCGCCGACGCGGTGTGGCCGGGTTGGGGTTTCGTGGCCGAGTCGCCGGAGTTCGTCGACAAGTTAACTGCAGCCGGGATCCGCTTCCTGGGTCCGCGTGCGGAAACGATGCGCGCGTTGGGCGACAAGATCGCCTCCAAGTTGCTGGCCGAAAAAGTCGACGTGCCGGTCACGCCGTGGAGTGGCGGTGAGGTCAAGGATGCGGCCGACGGCAAACGTCACGCCGACCGCATCGGCTACCCCGTCGTGATCAAAGCGTCGGCCGGTGGCGGTGGCCGCGGCATCCGCGTGGTGCGTGACCCTGCGTCTTTCGATGCGCTGTTTACCTCCGCCCAGTCAGAGGCCATCTCGGCGTTTGGCGACGGTCGGATGTTCGTCGAAGCCATGGTCCAAGGCGGGCGTCACATCGAAGTGCAGATCATCGCCGACCAATACGGGACCACGCTGGCCCTCGGTTGCCGCGACTGCTCCGTTCAGCGCCGCCATCAAAAAGTCATCGAAGAGGCGCCGCCCGTCGGGTTGCCGCCGCTGATGTTCCAGGCGCTCAAAGAGTCGGCGGTTTCGCTGGCCAAAGACGTGCAATATCAAGGCGCGGGCACCGTCGAATTCCTGGTGAAGGGTCCGGACTTCTTCTTCTTGGAGATGAACCCACGTCTTCAAGTGGAGCACGGCATCACCGAGGAGATCACGGGCACCGACCTGGTGCAGCTGCAGATCCGCGTCGCTCGCGGGGAGAAGTTGCCGGACACCCCGCCGCGAGAGCGCGGCTTCTCGATTGAAGCGCGCGTGTGCGCCGAAGATCCCGACGCCGGCTTCTTGCCCGCACCCGGACGGATAGCGCGGTTCGATCCGGCGCTCGGCCGTCAGTTGCGCATCGACACCGGTGTGGCCTCGGAATCTACGGTGCCGGCAGCCTTCGACTCCTTGATCGCCAAGGTGATCGCCAGCGGTGACACTCGCGAAGAAGCGTGCGCGCGGTTGGCCACGGCGCTCCGCGACTTCGACCTCGTGATCGAGGGCGGCGCGACCAACAAGGGGTACCTCCTGGAGCTGCTCGAAGCCGAAGACTTCAAGAAGGGCGGCGTCGACACGTTGTGGCTCGACCGCTGGAACGAAAAACGCAGCCAAACACCTCGGTACGCGGGGGAAGCATTGATGCTCGCCGCGATCTTGTCTTACCGCGCCGCGCGCCAGGTGCAGCGCGCCAACTTCTACGCCGACGTGGGCAACATCACGCAAGACAAGATCCCGAAGAGCTCCGGCCTCGAGTTCGACCTCAACTACGACGGCAAACAGTATCGCGCTCACGTCTACGCCACCGGTGCAGCCCGTTATCGCGTGCACTTCGATGGGCGCGTCGTGGGGTGCCGTTTGAGCGTCTCTGGCGGCCACGCAGCTCGGCTCGTGGTGGCGGGCCAAGATTTACGCGTGCTCTACGATATCTCCGACACGTCGATTCGCGTCGAAGTCGAGGGCATCGTGCACCGCTTTGGTCGTCAAACCGCCGGTCAGGTGCGCGCCAACGCGCCGTCGATGGTCGTCTCGCTCAACGTTCAGGTGGGGTCGAGAGTAAGCGCCGGTGATTCACTCGGCTTGCTCGAGGCGATGAAGATGGAGATCGGGTTCGACGCACCCGTCAGCGGGACGGTGACCGAGATTCGCGCCAAGAAGGGCCAACAGGTTGCGGCTGGCGACGTGATCCTCGTGATCGACCCGGCCAGTGAGGAAGAGGAAGCAGCGAGCGTGCGCCGCCCCCTGGTGGTGCCGACCGAGACCGATCCCTTGCAGCTGCTGTTCACCGAAGACAACGGACTGCTGGGCGTGCCGAACCTCGGCGGATTCATGGCTGCGCCGGAAGAACAACGCGTTCGCACGATGGCGACGGTGCGAGACGAACTCCGTCGCATCATCCTGGGCTACGATACGTTCAAGCCGCGGGTCGAGCGCCTGATCGCGCTGTTCGAAGCGCCGCTGCCCGAAGCGCTACCGGAAGAAATCGCTCAACAGCTCGCACAGGTGCGCGAGCAATTGTCGGTGTTCGTCGACGTCGAGCGGTTGTTCTTGCGCTCGACCAGGCGCCGGCTCGGAACGGGCGAGCTCGACCAGCTCAGCAACAACGCGCTGATGCGCCTGTTCGTGCGCCGCATGCGCGCTGAAGGCCAGGGGCTTTCGGAGGCGTTCCTGAAGGTGCTCAAGCGTGGTCTGGCCCACTACGACGAGGTGGTGGGGCTCGAATACGGCGGCAACCTGGAGCGCGCCGTGGTGCGGTTGTTCGCCAGCCAGCTGGAGTCCGAGCAGCGGGCGCGTTTGGTCCAAGCCTTGCTCCGGCACTTGATCGGGCTCAGCGCCGTGGGTGTAAACCTGGATGGCGACGAGACGTTCCGCGACGCGCTCGCGGAGTTGTCCACCATGCGCGGACACCTGCCCCATACGTTGGCCGACTTGGCCAGCGAGGCGCGTTACTCGATCTACCAACGACCCGAGCTCGATCGCGCTGCCGAGCAGACCACGCGCCAAGTCGAGAACTGGCTGGCCCAAGAGGGGTTCAACTTGGCCTCGGCGCCGGACCTCGGCGATCTGGCGCTCGCGCCGCGTGTGTTGTTCAAGAAGGTCTACAGCTGGCTCAGCGACAGCAACACCCGCCGCCGCCACATCGCGCTTTCGGCCAGCGTGCGCCGCGCCTACGCCCCTCTGGAATCGACGGATGTCTCCGTCGACGCGCAAGGCGTCGAGACCATGACGTTCCCCGACGTGGGCACGGTGTTGGCCTGCGTCGAGGCGTCGGACCGGGTGGTCGAGCGCCTGCGCGGGCTGCTCCGCCTCGAAGGGCCGCAGCGACCGTTCGCCGTGGAGGTGTTCGTGCCTGTCGCCTCGGCCGAAGAAGAGCAAACGTGTCTCACGGCCGTCGAGGCGGCGTTCGTGGAGTCGCTCCCGGCATCCCGGGTGACGCTCACGTTCCTGCACCCGTCGAACAAGGTCGAACACGAGACGTTCGCTGTCGAGGGCGGTAAGGTCCGGCGTCTGCAGCTGTTCAGCATGCACCCCGAGACGGCACGTCGCCTCGATTTCCACCGTTACGCAAGCTTCGACCTGGAACGGGTGGAAGCGGAGGAAGGCGTGTACTGCTTTGCCGGCAAGAGCCGTGAAGTACCGGACGACGAGCGTATCTTCGTTCTGGCCGAGGTGCGCGGCCGACCGCGTGATCGCCGCCCGGTGGCGCGCGCTTACGTCCCGATGTTCGAGCGCACCTTGCACGAGACCGCGCGCACGCTGCGCCTCGTGATCGCCATGCGCGACCCGCGCCGGCGGCTGCAGTGGAACCGTGTCACGTTGTTCGTCGCGCACCCGATCGTGATCGAGCCGGCGTTGATCGAGAGCTTGAGCCAGCAGCTCTACCCCGCGACCCGCCACCTGGGTCTCGAGCGTGTTGCCGTACGCTTGAAGGTGCTCGAGCACGAGGGCGCCACCACCTACAAGGACGTGGAAGTCGTCGTCAGCGATCGCACTGGAAGCCGCATGGAGATCGTGTGGCGAGAGCCGCACACCAATCCGCTGATCCCTGTGACCGCTTACGAGCGCAGCGTGGTGACGGCGCGTATGCGTGGCTTGATCTACCCGTACGAGATCATCAGCATGCTCGCGCCCAAATCCCGCGACAGCATCCCACCGGGCAGCGAAGCGTCTCACCCCATCCCGCCCGGCTCGTTCGACGAGTACGATTTGGACCCCAACTCGAAGACGCCGCTCGCCGTCAGTGTGGCGGGCCGCGCTCCGGGCAAGAACGCCAGTGCGATCGTGTTCGGCGTGATCACCACGCCGACCAACAAGGTCCCCGAGGGCATGAAGCGCGTGCTCGTCTTGAGCGACCCGACGCGCGGCATGGGCGCCTTGGCTGCTGCCGAATGTGACCGTGTGGTGGCGGCGATCGACCTGGCCGAGAAGATGCAGGTTCCGGTCGAGTGGTTGCCGGTGTCGAGCGGCGCCAGGATCGCGATGGACAGCGGTACCGAGAACCTCGACGCGACGGCGCGTGTGGTGCGCCGCATCGTGACGTTCACCCAGTCTGGTGGCATCATCCACTTGATCGTAGCGGGCATCAACGTTGGCGCGCAGAGCTACTGGAATTCGCTGGCGACCATGCTCAACCACACCAAGGGCGCGTTGATCATGACCCCCACCGCATCGATGGTGCTCACGGGTCGGGCCGCGCTCGCCGCCAGCGGCTCGGTGTCGGCTGAAGACGAGGTCGCGATCGGCGGTTACGAACGCGTCATGGGCCCCAACGGCCAGGCGCAGTATTACGCCGAAGACCTCGGCGATGCATACCGGATCCTCTACCAACACTACGACTACACCTACGTCTGCCCCGGCGAGAAGCGTCCGCGTCGCGCGGCGTCTACCGACCTCACGACGCGCAGCGTGTGTGACGCGCCGTACACGGCGGGTTCCGACTTCTCCAAGCTGGGTGAAATCTTCGATCCCGCCGCCAACCCGGGGCGCAAACGCCCGTTCTCGATGCGTGCGTTGATGGCCGGCGTCGCCGACACCGACAGCGCTCACCTCGAGCGCTGGCAGGCGCAAATCGGCGGTGAGACGGCGATCATCTGGGACGCCCACATCGGCGGGTACCCGGTGTGCCTGATCGGCATCGAGAGCCAGAACGTCGCGCGTTGGGGCTATCGTCCCTTCGACGGCCCTGCGGACTGGAACGGCGGCACGTTGTTCCCGATTTCGAGCAAGAAGGTGGCGCGGGCTCTGAACGCGAGCAGCGGCAATCGCCCCGCGGTGATCCTGGCCAACCTCTCGGGCTTCGATGGTTCACCGGAATCGATGCGCAAGTTGCAGCTCGAATACGGCGCTGAAATCGCGCGCGCCGTGGTCAACTACGATGGGCCAATCGTGTTTCTCGTGGTCTCGCGTTACCACGGCGGCGCGTACGTCGTGTTCTCGCGGGAACTGTCGCCGAACTTGCGCGCCGTGGCACTCGAGGGCTCTTTCGCGTCCGTGATCGGTGGTGGCCCCGCCGCTGCGGTCGTGTTCCCGCGTGAGGTGAGCAGCCGGGTGAACAAGGACCCGCGGGTCGCCCAAATCCGCGACGCTTTGCACTCGTCGAATCGTCAGGAGCGCGAAGCGGCCGAGAAGGTGCTCGAAGAGGTGCGTCTCGCCAAACAGGCCGAGGTTGCGGCCGAGTTCGACCAGGTACACAGCGTTGACCGCGCCAAACGCGTCGGATCGCTCGAAGCGATCATCGCCGCAGAGAACATGCGCGAGTTCATCGTCTCCTGCATCGCTTGAGGTGAGCCCAGGCGCCGGCGCGGTCTCGCGAGCCGCGTCGGCGACGAACGCCGATGCAACACACGATTCTGTTCGACCTCGATGGCACCCTGACCGATCCGGCGCCGGGGATCGTCGGCTGTCTGCAACACGCGCAACGTCGCTTGGGGCTCGAGCCCTGGCAAGCTTCTCAGCTGTTGCGGTTCATTGGCCCGCCTCTACACCTCGGGTTAGCCGAGATCTTGAACACCGACGACGAGGCTATGATCGCGCAAGCGGTCGCCCACTACCGAGAGCGCTTCTCGACCGTCGGCCTGTTCGAGAACGCCGTCTACGCTGGGATCAGCGCTCTGCTCGATGAGCTGCGACGACGTGACGTTCGGCTGTTCGTGGCCACATCAAAGCCCACCGTCTTCAGTGAGCGCATCGTGGAGTACTTCGAACTGAGTCGTTATTTCTCGCGAGTTTACGGCTCCGAGCTATCGGGGGAACGCACCAACAAATCGGAGCTCATCGGGCACATCGCCGAGCGCGAGGGGCTCGACCCGGAGTGTACCCTGATGGTCGGCGACCGTTGCCACGACGTCGTCGGCGCCAAAACCCACGGTATCGCGACCATCGGCGTGCTTTGGGGTTACGGTTCTCGTGAAGAGCTCGAAACCGCTGGCGCTCGCGAACTGGTCGACACGGTTGGCGAACTCGGCGGCTACCTGCTCCGCTGGCTGGACGGCGGCGCGCGGTCGCCGCGTCAACTCACCTGAGCCGGTAGTTCGCGCGGCGCACCCGACTTGGCGGGTTCAGGCGCGGCCAACGCCTCGTATTGCCGGAAGCCTCGACGGATCTCTTCGCGGGGTGGTGGTGCGGACCAGCCGGGAAACCATCGCCACCAAGGGTGAGACGACGCCTTGCTGCGAAAGTAGAGCTCGTGGTCCCACTCGACCTCCGCCATTTCGAGCAAACACTCGACGTAGCGTGTGAGCCCGCACTCGAAGGCCAAGCGCGCGGCGACCTCGTACTCGACGATGTTGCCGCGCTCCAACTTACCGGCACCGTACATGGGGATGAACCATCCACCCACCCTGCAAAACAGGCTGATGAACGTGCCGATGCACACCATCCAGAGCTCGCGCAGCAATCTGGGTCCAGCACCCAGCTCGGCCAACATCTCACCAAGGGACTCGCGATGGCGCCACTCGTCGGATTCTATCTGCGCTATCTCGGCTCGCTCCGACGCGGACTTCACGGACCGAGCGTGTCCTTGGTAGGCGAAGGCCGCTGCGCGTTCACCAGCGTGAGCGTTTTGAAGTAAGCGAACCAGCCGTGTGCGTGCGAGAGCGGACACCCGTCCACAGTTTAGTCGGCCGTTCGCAGAGGTCCACACCCGGAGTTGGTTTCCGCCAGTTTCCCTCGAGCTTCGAATGCTGCGGGGCCTGGTGACGAGTCTACGGCTCTTCACCCGCCGTAACACCGCTCCAGATTGGGGCGTCGTTTGCTCACCCGTCACTCGACGGCGCGAAAGCCAACACTTGCTCGATGGTGTCCGCCTCCGACGGTAGCTTGTCGGGGCGGTAGCGTTTGACGCGCGCGAAGCGCAACGCAACCCCGCCGGGGTACTGCGGCGAGCGCTGAACGCCATCGTACGCGATTTCGACGACCAAGGTCGGCTCGACGTACACCACGTAGTCGCTTCGGTGCGTCTCACGTTGCAGGAGTTCTCGAGTTTGGTACGCCAAGAGCTCGTCCGTGAGCCCCTTGAAGGTTTTGCCGAGCATCACGAACCCGTCGTCACTTCTTGCTCCGAGGTGCAGGTTGCTGAGCGTTCCCTTGCGACGACCACTACCCCATTCCGCGGCCAACACGACCAAGTCCAAGGTGTGCACGGGCTTGAGCTTCAACCACGTGCTGCCGCGGCGACCAGGTTCGTATTGACTGTTCGGATCTTTCAGCACCAAGCCCTCGTGTCCGGCCTCGAGCGCCGCGTCGAACATTGCGTGCACCTCGGCAACCGTTGCCACTTGTTTGGACGTCACGCGCTGCGCGCTCGGCAAATTCTCGAGCAAACGAGCTCGCTCGTGCAAAGGCGCGTCGAACACGTCTCGCCCGTCCCAATGCAGACAATCGAAGAAGAAGCAGGTGAGTGGCAACTGTCGGCGCACTTCGGCCGAAGCCTGCTTGCGACCGAAACGCCGCATCGTGTCTTGGAACGGGAAGGGCTTGCCACTCGGCATCATCGCGAGCGCTTCGCCGTCGAGGATGACCTTGGCAACGGGAAACGACTCCACCAGCGCGACGACCTCCGGGACCGCCGCCGTGACTTCGTTCAGTTGCCGGGAGTACACGCGCACGTCTCCGCCGTCCTTGTGCACCTGGATCCGCGCGCCGTCGAGCTTGAATTCGGCCCGCATTGCTCCCGTCGTCAGGATCGTTTCGACGGTCTCGCAAGGCTGCGCGAGCATCGGTGAGAGCGGTTGGAACAAGGTGAGACGGAATTGCTCGAGGCCGGACGTGCCGCGGAGCAGTGCTGCGGCCGCCACCTGCGCCAGGTCCCCTCGGACCAATAGCGCGCGGCGCAAGTCCGCTAACGGAACTCTCGACGCGCGGGCTACCGCGTCCATCAGGATGCCCTCGAGCGCGCCCTGCCGCAGCTCGCCGAGCAAAAGCCCGCTCAAGAACCGCTGCTCCGGTTCTGTGGCCCGAGTGAACATCTCGTCCAAGAGCGCGAGGCGCTGTTTGGCTGAACCGGCTCCGCCAGTAGTCGCCACGCTTTCGAGTAGATCGTCGACCTCGAGAATACTCAATTCGGGTTGCGGAGCCGCTGGTCGACTGGCGAGTTTGCCCACCGTCGAGTACCCGACGCCCAAGCGAGCCTGCCGTACTCTCCCGCTGAGGTACAAGGCGCACAAATGGGCCTCTCGCTCGCGTTCGACCCCCTCGCCGGGTCTCTCCTGACTCGCTCGTTCCAGTAGCTCCGCCAGGGCCGCGGTCTTCTGCGTCCGCTTTGGCGTGGCAGCGATGACCATAGCCGTCGACACCAAGTCGTTCAGGAGCATGGCATCGAGTTAGGTCCGGAATGCGACGTCTGCAAGGCGTTGAGGCTTGCTGCCCCGATGATTCAGTCGAGAGCGGCTTTGAGCTTGGCTACACTGATCGAAACCGCCGGCTTCAGCTCGGGCGCAAAGGTTGCGACACGCAGTTCCTCGAACAACCAACGTAGTTGGCTGGCACGTTCTCTGGGCATCGTCGAGACCTGTTTGATGAACGACTGCCACAAGGGAGTGATCGGCGCGGCCTTGTCGGCATCCTTACGGGGGTCGGTGATCGCCCGGCTCAAGCGGACGCGCATCGCTTTGAGATAACGCGGAAAGTGCGATAGTTGTGACAAGCTCACCTGCAGCAGCACGTCTTCCGGCAAGAGCTGCTCCAGTTGGACGGTCATGTCGCGCACCGCGGCCGAACCGCTCGGCTGTTTCGACGCTTGGCCGAGGGCAACGCGCGTCTCGCGCAGCTCAACGTTTACGGCGCTCACGACTTGCAGCACCGTCTGAATCGAGCGTTCGAGCCGAGGTATCCCGGCTCTCGACCACGCTTCGAAGGCCTCGCGCGTGCGTGGCAGTTCCTCGGGTAAAGGCAGCGCCTCGAGCAGGGAGCGCTCGAGTACCTGCCGCCGAAAGCGCTCGCGTTGTGCCGACGAATGTCCGATGGGGCTCACCGTCGCCGTGAGAGGCTCGAGCGACTTCGGGAGCTGTTTCTCTTGGGCGGTGAGCACCCGGTCGTTGGCGAGCAACGCCAGGCGCAGTAACCCGCGACGTGACTCGGTGAGCGCCTCTTCCGGCGAGGGCAAAAGGCAAAGTTCGACGGAGTCGACGCGATCGCACAGCGCAGGATAGAGCGTGACCTCACTCCCCATGACGCGCTCGGTGACCGAGGGCGGCAGTTGACCAAAGTCCCACTGCGCGACGTTCTTGCGTCGCCACTCGGCGCTCGAAACGTCAGCGAGCGCACTGCGCGCCGTGGCACCAAATTGCTCGAACAGCCCGGCGATGTCACGGCTCTCGGCTAGCACCTTGCCCTCCTCACCGAGGATTTGCACGGTGAAGCGCAGATACCCCGGCAGCAAGTCGGGGCGTAAATCACCCGCGCTGAGCGGCGTTCCCGTCAGCTGCCGGAGCGAACGTTCCACTGCCGGCACGAACGGCTCGGAGAACGGACGCAGGTGTTCCGCTAGCTTGCTGGCGAGCGCCCCGACGTTGCCGAGCTTGCGCTGCGTCGCTTTGGGCAACCGCAATAATAACTCCAGCAGCTTCGTCTCGTGCCACGCCGGGATCGTCCAATCGAGCAAGGCCGGGTCCAGACGGGGCACCTCCGCGAGGGGTACGGACACCGTGATACCGTCATCGTCCCGGGTTGGCTCGAAGCGATAGCGTAGGGGCAGTTGGGCGGTTCCGATCACGAGTTCGTCGGGGTAGTCCGCCGGATCGAGGTGTTCATCGGCGAGCAGGACATCCGAAAGCGACAAGAACAACCGTCGTGGGTTCTGCTTTTCGTCTTGCTCGCGCCACGCCTCGAAGGTCTTGCCATTGACGACGCCTTGCGGCACGCGCGCGTCGAAGAACGACAACAGCGCTTCCTCATCGGACAACATGTCGCTGCGCCGCGCCTTGTCGCGCAGCCGCGCGACGTCTTCCAGCAGCTGACGATTGGCCCGTTGGAACGCACCTGCGCTCGCGTATTCGCCGCGCACCAGCGCGTGCTCCAAAAAGATCAAGCGTGCGCGACCGGGTGCAACGGAGGCGTAGTCCACCGTGCGGTCCTTGAGCACCTGCAGTCCGAACAAGGTCGCGTGTTCCTTGATCACGGCGCGTGCCGTTTTTTCAGACCAATGCGGATCGGAGTAGCTGCGCTTGAGGAGATGTCCGGCGACAAGAGCAAACCATTCGGGGTCGACCTTGGCTGCGGCGCGCGCGAACAGTTGAGTGGTCTCCACCAGCTCGAAGGCCATCACCCAAGCCGGCGGTTTCTTCGCTAGGCTCGACGAAGGATGCAGCACGAAGCGCGTCTGACGTGCCCCGAAGTACACGCGTTTCTCGGTGTTGTACTGGCCTATCCTCGACAACAGGCCGCTCAGGAGCGCGCAGTGAACCTTGGCAGTGTGGTCGAGACCCGTGGGCGCAGGCCCCGGCAGCGCCGGCTTGGGTCGGCTTTTGCCGCCCTTGCCGGATGTCTCGCCGCGTTCCAGTTCCCGCACCGTCGATGTTAGCTGACGGTGGACCTCGCGCCACTCGCGTACGCGCCGGTGAGATAAGTAGTTGTCCTTACAGACCCTCCGCAGCTGACTGCTGCTCTGACGTCCCGCTTCGTCGACGAACGCCCACAACTTGAGCAGTCCGACGAAATCCGACGTCTCGTCGCGAAAGCGGCGGTGCGCCTGGTCGGCCTTGGACTCGTGCTCACGAGGACGTTCGCGCACGTCCGAGACCTCGAGCGCCGCCGCCAACACCAACACATCGTCGAGTACGCCGTAGTGCGCGCCCTGCAGGATCATGCGCGCGACGCGCGGATCGACGGGGAAGCGAGCTAGTTGCCGTCCCACCGGCGTGAGCTCACGGTCTGCGTCCAGCGCCCCGAGTTCGCCGAGCACGCGGTACCCTTCGTTGACGGCGCTGGCACTGGGAGCGTCGATGAACGGGAAGTCTTCTACGTCGCCGAGGCCGAGCGACTTCATGCGCAAGATCACACCGTCCAAGCCGACGCGCAAGATTTCCGGATCGGTGAACGGCTGTCGCGTCACGAAGTTCGACTCATCGTAGAGTCGCACACAGATCCCTTCGCGCACGCGACCGGCGCGCCCTTTGCGCTGATCGGCGCTGGCTTGGGAAATCTGCTCGATGTGCAGACGCGTTATTCCGGTGCGCGAATCGTATCGCGACAGCCGCGCCAGGCCGGCGTCGACCACGTACACGATCCCCGGGATGGTGAGCGAGGTCTCGGCCACGTTGGTGGCCAGGATCACACGTCGCGAGGAGCGCGCGCTGAACACTTTGTTTTGTTCGGCCGCCGAGAGCCGCGCGTAGAGCGGCAAGATCTCGGTGTGGCGCAGCTTCTTGTGCGTCAACGCGCGTTCCGTCTCGACGATCTCACGTTCACCTGGGAGAAATACGAGAAAGTCCCCGTGGCTATCGAGCGCCGCCAAGTTCTCGACCGTCGCCGCCACCGCGTCCGGCAAGTCGACGTCGGGATCGGGCGGCTCGTACAACACGTCGACCGGGTACGTCCGTCCTTCGACCTCGATCACCGGCGCGTCATCGAAGAACTCCGAGAAGCGTGCCGTCTCGATCGTCGCCGAACTGATGATGACCTTGAGATCGGGGCGCCTGGGTAAGATGCGCTTCAGCCAACCGAGCAGGAAATCGATGGTCAAGCCGCGTTCGTGTGCTTCGTCGATGATCACCGTGTGGTAACGGCGCAACAGCGGATCGCCCTGGATCTCCGACAGCAGGATGCCGTCGGTCATGAACTTCAGGAGGGTCTGCGGCTGGGTCCGGTTCTCGAAGCGGATCTGATAACCTACCTCGCGCCCCAACGGACAGTCGAGCTCTTCGGCGACGCGCGCCGCGACGCTGGTCGCGGCGATGCGGCGTGGTTGGGTGACGCCAATCATCGGCTGACGGCGATTGGGGCGTCCCTTGCCGGCGCTGGCAGCGTTCGTCTGCGCGTCGGGGGTCGCCTGCGCTTGCGCGTTCGCCTGCGCGGGAGGGGTCGTGGGATCGCCCACCGTCGAGACGGTCGCCGGAGGCGGCTCCGACGTGCGTTCGTTGTAAACTTCCAGCGCGATCTTCGGCAACTGGGTAGTCTTGCCGGACCCGGTCGCTCCGGCCACGATCAGGACCTGATTGCAGCGCAGGGCCGCCCGGATATCCTCGGCGCGCGCCGAAATCGGTAGGAGCTCGGGATACTCGATGCGCAGCTGGGCAGTCGAGCCGTCTGGCTGGGGCGAAATGCCCTCCGTTGCAGTGGGTTCCATGTCCACGGGCGTCCTCATATCACCTCGTCGCGGGAAAGGGGCCGTTTGGCTATTCTGCGGCCGGCCACCCACCTCCCCGTGCGCTCCCAGCTCTATAGTCCGATTGGACCGCTGCCGTTTGTCGAAAGGATGGAAGCCGCAACGCAGGGTCGGACGCCGTCGGGCATGCCCCCGCACGACCGGTTGCTGGACGCGACCGACGCTGCGATGCAGCGGCTGACGTTGGAACGCGTAGGGTTAACGCCATTGGCGTACGTCGTGTTCGCGTTCGGTCTCGCGGAGCTGTCGCCGCTGGGGACTCAGAGCCAGTTGGCGAGGCCACTCACGCTCGCGGTGACGCTGGTGACCCTGATCCGGCTCTTGGTCAACGCGCGCGTGCGTCGCTCTCGGACCATCTCCCACGGTCAGCGCTTCGTGGTGCGAGTGTTCACTTTGGGGTCCATGCTTTGCTTCTCCAGCCTGTGCGCTCAAAGCATGTCCGCCGTTGGGGTATCCCCCACGAGCATGACCGCGCTCATCATCCTGGGCGGAGTGGCCTCTGGCGGCATCATGACGCTGGCCAGCGATCGTCTCCTCACGCAGTTGTTCATCGCAGCTGCGCTGTTACCAGCGATCGTCACGAGCTTCGCGGCGGACATGCCGCGCGGAGTGACCTTTGCCTTGCTGATGTGTTTTCTATTCTACGCGCAAGTGGGCAATCGCCTCTATCACCAAACCCTCGAATCTCTTCGCCAACGGCAGTTGCTCGAGGCACAGAGCGAGTCGTTGACCCGCGCCAAGCAGGATGCCGAACAAGCGGCGCTGGCGAAGGGAGCCTTCCTCGCGACCATGAGCCACGAGCTTCGCACGCCGCTCAACGGCGTCGTGGGCATGGCGGAGTTGCTCTTGGACGACGAGCTCACGCTACGGCAACGCGACATGGTCGCGACGCTCCGAGGCTCGGCTGACGCCCTCTTGCACATCATCAACGACATTCTCGACTTCTCCAAGATCGAAGCCGGCAAGCTGGCGCTCGAGAACGTCGCCTTCGATCCGGCGCGCGTCGTGCGCGACGTAGAAGCGTTGTTGCGTCACGCCCCCCGCGACTCGGGAGTGACTCTGGAGTGCCATGTCGAGGGCTTGCCGAAGGTGGTCATGGGTGACCCGGGAAGGTTGCGGCAGATGTTACTCAACCTGGGCTCGAACGCGCTCAAGTTCACTCATCACGGTCAGGTCGTCATCGGCGCACGGGGGAGTTCATCTGCGCCGGAGCGCGTCTCCGGCGAAGCTCGAATCTACTTCTACGTCAAGGACACCGGCATCGGTATCGCTGCGGACAAACTCGGCGCGATCTTCGAACGGTTCGAACAAGCCGATTCCCGCATCGCGCGCAAGTACGGGGGCACGGGCCTGGGCCTTGCCATCAGTCAGCAGTTGGCGCGGTTGATGGGTGGTCAGGTGCATGTAACGAGTGAGCCGAACGTGGGTTCCACCTTTTGGTTCGAGCTGGCCTTCCCGGTCGGAACTTTGGAGGTAGTTGCGCCGGTGGCTGCCCCCGCCGAGCCCAACGGCCCGGGACCTCTACGCATCCTGGTTGTCGACGACAACGAGGTGAACCTCAAAGTCGCCGTGCAGATGCTCAATCGTCTCGGGCATCAGTCGTCGGTCGCGCGCAACGGACGCGAAGCGTGCGAGCTCGCGATGCAGGGCAAGTTCGACATCGTGCTGATGGACTGCATGATGCCGGAGATGGACGGCCTCGAGGCGACACGGAAGCTGCGCGGTGAAGGCTATGAAGGCATCATCGTCGCCATGACCGCGAACGCGCGACCCGAAGAGCGAGACGCGTGTTTACTCGCTGGCATGAACGAGCACCTGCCCAAACCAGTGCGGCTCGACTCGATCCGCGCCACCTTGAGTAAAGTGGCCAGCTATTCGTGAGCTGGCCATTGCTAATCCATTGCGTCCACGACCGATAAAGCTGGCCTGAGGCAATTCCCACCTGCCAGCGTTCGTGATGGTCCGTCGCGATCCTCGACTACGGCAGCTTACGGACCAACGGCGGAGTGATACGCTCGGCGCGATACAATCCGTAGTCCGCCGGCAGCTGCATCACCCACACGAGCTTGCCGTCGTCGGTCGCCTCGAACACGCGGCTGCGCAAGTCGGGGCCGCGCATGCCCGCGGTCATGAGCACGTTGCGATTGGGCAAGCGATCGGCGTCACCCCAAAACGGCTGGTACCAACTGTCGCGATACCAAGCGTCGACCTCGAAGTCGCCTGGGAACTCCCAAACTCGCTTCGCGACGCCGTTCTCTTCGTCGAGCTGATATTCGACGACCCTAGACTTGAGCCCGGTCGGGTTGTACTGCCCAACGGCTCCTGCCCAGCCGCCATTGTCGAACACCATCACGGTACCGTCGTCGTGGATCTCGGGATCGTGGATGTCACTGAATTGTGACTCGGGCGGGTCGAACGTGAAATCACCCATGCCTTCAGCGCCGTACGAGGCCGGCAGGTGCCAGATCTTGGTCGGGTTTTCGTAAGTCGTCTTGATTACGCCCAAAAAACGACAGCTCACGTAAACCTCGTTCTTCTCGGCGTTGACCGTGATCGAGTTGCCGTGACACCAGTCCCCCGTAGCGCTGCCAGGGGGCGGTAACACCGCACGCAAATCGAGCTCCCACACGACGTCGTTGGTCGGCGGTTGAAACTCTTGGAAGATCGGCATCGTGACGTTGCCGACCGCGACGTCGCGATTCACCACGTAGTTGCCGTTCGGCAGCTTACCTGCGTGGTGTGAAAGGTCACCACCGGGACCGCAGGTGGCGTCCGCACATTCCCACTTCAAGTCGCCGGCGAAATCGTATTCGCGGGGGCTGGCACCTTTCTGCATCTGTGGCCCAACCAACACGCCCACGTCCGTGAGATCGACCGAGACAGCGCCGCCGATGTCGGGGCTGGTGCCGCTGATCACGTACCATACCGGATGACCCTCTTCGTCGTACATCACGGCCATCGGAGGTTCGTCGGAGCGGGCACGATAGTCGCCCTGACCCTTTTGAACGTTGATGAGCGTCCAGCCGGGCTGCGCCAGGGCAGGATCGTACTCGCTGACTTCAGCGACGGGGATCACGTCGGGCAGCGCTTCGGTCGTGAACTCTCCCGTGGCTTCTCCGACACCCGTATCGTTCGTCGAGATGGCTTTGACCTGGTACGTCTGCTCTGCACGCATGCCAATCACGAGCACGCGATGATCGGTGGTCATCGTTTCGTCGGCGATCTCCCAAGTGTATTCGCCGACACCGAACTGGACGGCGGACGACGCTGCCGTTGGCGTCTTCCACGACACGAAAGCCGACAACACGCTGTTGGGGTTGGCTTCGATCGCGAGCTCGGTCAGCTCCAGGCTGCCGGTGGGCTGCTCCGTATCGTTGCTCGATGGATCAGAACTACCTTCGACGGTGCTCGGCGTCGTGGAGGGGTTGGTCGCCGGGGTCGTCGGGGCAACGGGGGGCGCGACCGGTGGGGTCACGTTTCCGGTAGTGGAGGGGTCGGGGGTGACGTTGCTGGGCGACGGGGGCGTGACGGGGGTGACCGGGTCCGAACTCGGAGTTCCAGGTGCCGTCGGGGTTACCGGCGGTTGAGTCGTCGAGCCCGAAGGCTGTGGAGCCGAACCACTCTGATTGGCCGTTCCACAGCCGTAAATCAGGAGCGTACTCAACGCTACGCGAGGCGCAACGGCCGACGTGGAGGCGCGAAGGCGACTGACGAGTGAGGAGGCGGAGAGACACTTGCGTGCTCGGTTGGTGGCATTGGAGACGTCCCGGTTAGTCATCAGGTGAACACACATACCGGTTGTATTGCCTCACCATCAACGGCGGAATTGTACGTTCAGCGACGCTGTACGCGAAAGAGGAGTCGCGTGTTTGCGGTTCCGTGAACTCGTGACGACTAGGCAACGTACCCCCTCGAGTCGACCGCGTGGAACCCTCGACGCCCCCAACGGCGGGGGTTCACTCCGTGATCGGTCGATTCGCAGCGCCGTTGAACGACGCTCCAATAGGCCGGAGGGTACGCGAGCGTAACTATTTCTTCGCGCGGCAAATACGGCGTCGTGGCGACGCGCAATGCTTCGTGTTTCCGAACCGTGTCGTGCGGCGTGCAAGTCAACGCGTCAGGGTCACGACGGCCAGCAATGGTCGGTGGTCGGAGGCGAAATCGTCGAGCGGCGTCGCGCTTTGGCACTGCCACTCCGCCGACGCCAGGACGTGGTCGATTCGCACCCCTAGCCACCTGGTCTCCTTGGTGTGTCCGAAACCCGTTCCCGCTACGCCAAAGCAATTGTCGAAGCCGTGCCACGTCTCGCGCAGAAGGTCGCTTTGAGGTGGGGTATTGAAATCGCCAGCCACCAATCGCGGCAATGCCGGTTCGCGTGACGTCCACTCCGAGGCCAAACGCGCCTCGACGTAGCGCTGCGTGTTTTTCGCGCTCAACATGGCGATGCCCTCCCCGAGCCCGGCGTCGATGAACGCTTCGAATCCCTCGCGAGGTGTTTCGAGATGCACGTTGGTCAACGTGAAGGGCCCGCTCGGCGTGTCGTAAGTATAGCGCACGATCGCGCCCGACCCAGCCGCTACCCAGACGTCCTTGCGGTCTCTATCTTCGATTTGTTTTACCGGTAGACGGCTGAGCATGCACATACCGAGGGCCTCGTGGGTGTGCAGCGTGGCGGGCTCTGGTGTCGTGGGTTTGTTCGGTAAGCCACCACACTCCTGGAGGATCACGACGTCCGCACCTTGCTCACCGAACAGGCGGTTCAACTCCACTTGACTCGGCGTGCGTCCCCCGATGTTCCAGGTGACGAGTCGCACCGTAAGGGCGTTCGGCTCTGCACTCGCGGAAGGCCACGGTGGCTGATAACCGAGCACGGGCATCAACAACACCACCTCGCTGAGCGCCAACAGCACGGCAAGCCAGAGCCCCCGGTGGAACACCAGCCACGCGAGGCCCGCGCCCGCCAACACCCATTGCAGTAGCCACATCGGTCCGAACAGCAAGATGGTAGTCGGCCACCAGTGTTCACCTACTCCGAAAATGAGCAATGCCGCCGCGGCTACGGCTGCGCTTGCCAGCAAAGCGTAAGTCAGCGTCAGGACTTGCGCCGTGCGAAAAGCACGGGAGTGTCGAGGTTCGTCTTTTGGGATCATCGGCACGTCACAGAAACGGAGCGGTGGCCAGCGGCAGCGCGCGACTCAAGATCTCGCTCCACCGGCCTTGGCCGGCGGCGTCGGAGATCAGATCCTGGCGGATCTCCAGCTCGACGTGGAGGTTGCCTCGTTGTTCACCGTAGCGCGGAACGCCGTAGTCGGAATCGTCGCTCACGAAGTAGGGCTCGTTGTCTCCGACCACCAGACCCTCCGCACGTAAAATGTGGAGTAGGCTGAGTGCCAGACGGGAGTCGCGATTGTACAAGACGCCCGCCTGCCAAACCCGGTCGCTCCCCTTGTAGCTCGGCGTGAAGCTGTGCATGGCGATCAACACCGTCGGCTGCGACGCCAGCTTGCGGCGTTCCAGCTCTGCTTCGATGCGCGCGTGGTAAGGATCGAAGATGGCCCGCCTCCGTTCCAGGCGTTGCTCCTCCGTGAGCCCGACGTTGCCCGGGATTTCGGTGTGTTCACTCGACGTGGCAATCGAACTCTCGACCTCTGGCGGGCGGTTGCAGTCGATCACCAAACGGGAGTACGGCTGGAGAATGAGGAACGCGCCGAACTCCCTGGCAACCGCGCGACTCACTTCCGCGATACCGATGTCCCACGCGATGTGGCGCTTCAGCTCGGTTTCGGGTACGCCCAGGTCACCGAGCGAGCGTGGTAAGTAACGCCCGGCGTGATCGGCGGTGAACAGGAAGGGGGAACGGCCGGTCCCTTCGATGACCTCGAAAGGAGCGGGCTCGTCTACATGGAGGAGGGGGCTCATGACGGTGCGTCATGATTGCCAGTCTGCCTCCGAAGCGCAACCCTTAAGCCCGCTGTTTGGCCGCGTCGACTCGACCTCCATACGAGCTGCAGCCCGAATCGTCGAGGGCGGTCGCGCTTGGCCAAGAGAGTTCACGGTTTGTTCGACGGCGGTGTGTCCGCCGTGGTGCTGGGCTGCGCTGGCACGCTCCCGCTGCTGCCTAGCGCAGCCGGTGCCCCACCAGCGCCGAGGCCGAGGCCCGGGGAACCGCCTGCCGCGCTCTGCAGCTCGGCAACGACTGTTTGTGCGAGGTTAGCGCCCCAGGTTTGCCCTACCATCATGCTCTCTTGAGCGATCGCCGGGAGCTTGGTGACGACGGACTTGCCGGTTGGCGTCTCGTAGAACTCGATCATTTCGATCATCTCCGTGTCGGTGAGATGTTTGGTGTAGATCGGCACGATCAGCTTCACCAGTTCACCTGGGTTCGTCTTGGCGCGCAGCTTTTCGACGAGCTCCGGCTTGACCATGCCGGATTGGCTGAACTGCGCCATGATTTGCTCGAAGATTTGCACGCCCAGCTTGTCGCCACCGCTGGCTTGGATCAGCCGTTCACCGAGCTGTTCCTTCGTGAGTTGACGCAAAGTAGGGTCGCCCACTTTCAGGGCAGCGACTGCGGTTTGCGCGGGATCTGCCGACGGCGTTGGTGTCGGCTGCTGCTTACAGGCGAAACACAACACGATGGCGCTCAGGCCCAATCGAGACGACGTACCGAATCGGAGGTTGTACATGGCGCGACCCTAGCCGATGCGAGGCGCCGTGTCCGATCGTAACGGTGGGGGTTAATGGGGGGCCACCACTCGTTGGGCGCGGCCGTGAGGCCGGCCCGCGGGTTCTTTCGAACCGCCCTGCCTTGACGTTCCCATCGTGGGAAGCCTTACGAACGGAGCATGAACAACGCTGTCAATTCGTCGAAGCTGGGCTCACCGGTTCACGAGCTCTCGTTACCAATCGAAGGGATGACGTGCGCCTCGTGCGTGAGTCGGGTGGAGCGCGTGCTCAGCCGCGTTCCCGGTGTGGAGTCCGTGCGCGTCAATCTGGCCACCGAACGCGCAGACTTGCGGGTCGCCGAAGCGGTCGACCGGGCCACTCTTCGTGAAGCAGTGGAGAGGGCAGGTTATCACGTCGGCGTCGAGCCGGCGCCCGACCATGACGCGTCCGAGAAGCTGGAAGCTCGCGCCGACGTGTTGCTTGCAAAGGTATGGCAGGCCGGGCTCTTGAGTCTGCCCGTGTTGATCCTCGAGATGGGGTCGCATTGGGTGCCTGCGCTCCACCACTGGGTCCTTCATGAACTCGGACGCGAGGCGAGCTCCGGAATTCAGCTGGTCTTGACGGCCGCGGTCATGGCCGGGCCGGGTCGACACATCTTCGTTCACGGTGTTCGCGCGCTGCTGCGCGGCGGACCGGACATGAATTCTTTGGTCGCGTTGGGCACCGCGAGCGCATTTGGTTACTCCAGCGTGACCACATTGCTGCCGAGCATGGTGCCCGAAGCCATGCGGCACGTCTACTTCGAGGCCGCCGCGATCGTCATTACGTTGATCTTGCTCGGCAAGTTCTTGGAGGCAAAGGCCAAGGGCCGTACGTCGGAGGCCATCAATCGCTTGGTCAGGCTCGCTCCTGCGCTGGCCACGATTCGACGCGGCGATGAGTGGGTAGAGGTGAACACCCGCGACGTGGTCGCCGGTGACGTGTTGCTCATCAAACCCGGGGTGCGGATCGCCGTGGATGGAACCGTCTTGGAAGGAGAGACCCACGTCGATGAATCGATGCTCACGGGCGAGCCGATCCCCGTCGCCAAGCAGGAGGGGGCGCGGTTGCACGCGGGGACGGTGAACCAAGCGGGATCGTTCACGATGGTGGCGACGGCGATCGGTGAGCAGACGTTGCTCGCGCAGATCGTGCGGCTCGTCGAGCAGGCGCAGGCTTCCAAGCTACCGATCCAGGCCGTGGTAGACCGGGTTACCGCCTGGTTCGTGCCAGCGGTCATGGGCTTGGCTGCCCTGACGCTCGTGATCTGGCTGATATTCGGGCCCGCGCCGGCGTTCTCGATGGCGTTGGTCAACGCCGTGGGAGTGCTCATCATCGCGTGTCCTTGCGCCATGGGCCTGGCAACTCCGACCTCGATCCTGGTGGGCACCGGTCGCGGCGCGGAATTGGGCGTATTGTTCCGTCACGGTGAGGCTCTGCAGCGCCTACAGGATGCGAAAGTCGTTGCGATGGACAAGACAGGAACGCTCACCGTGGGCCGCCCCGAGCTGACCGATTGGTTCGCGGCGCCGGGGTTCGACGGAGACACCGTGCTGGCGTGGTCTGCGGCCATCGAAAGCCGCTCCGAACACCCCATCGCGCGAGCCGTGGTGGCGGCGGCCGAGCGTCGTAGTCTCAACCTGCCAACGGCGCGAGACGTCCGGGCAGAAGTCGGGCGCGGCGTGCACGGCTCGGTGTCCGAGCACGCGGTGGTGATTGGGTCTCCTCGTTATCTCGAGACACTACACGTTTCGCTGGGTGACTTGGGGGCTCGCGCGGTCGAACTCCAGAGTCGTGGCAAGACCACGCTCGCCGTCGCGGTCGACGGTGTGGCCGCAGCAATCTTCGCGATCTCCGACCCGATCAAACCGAGCGCCGCGGTGGCCGTGGCGCAGCTGCAAGCGATGGGCGTCGAGGTCGCCATGGTCACCGGCGACAACGCAAGTACGGCACGTGCCGTCGCCGACCAGCTCGGGATCAAGCACGTCGTCGCGGAGGTGCTGCCGGCCGGCAAGGTCGCCGCCGTCAAAGAGCTCGAGCAACGTTACGGGACGACCGCCTTCGTCGGCGATGGGATCAACGACGCCCCCGTGCTCGCCGCGGCCGGGGTCGGGATCGCCCTGGGCGCGGGCACCGACGTGGCCATCGAAGCGGCTCAGGTCGTGCTCATGCGGGACGAGCTGACGGGCATCCCGGCGGCAATGGCGTTGTCCAAAGCCACGCTGCGCAACATTCGGCAGAACCTGTTCTGGGCATTTGCTTACAACGCGGCATTGATTCCGCTGGCGGCGGGAGCCTTGTACCCTGCGTATGGCATATTGCTCTCGCCGGTCCTCGGCGGCTTGGCGATGGCGATGTCGAGCGTGTTCGTGCTCGGTAACGCTTTGCGCTTGCGCCGATTCTCTCCGCCGCTGGTGAACACTGTCGCGGCCGTCGGAGGTGGCTCTTGAAGATCGGCGAAGCTTCTGCCGAGTCGGGCGTATCGGCCAAGATGATCCGCTACTACGAATCCATCGGCTTGATCCGCGCCGCCGAGCGCTCGGCGAAAGGATACCGCGCGTACACGGAGGTGGACGTCCACACCTTGCGCTTCATCCGTCGGTGTCGCGAGTTGGGCTTCGACATGACCGAAATCACCGAGCTGCTTGCGTTGTGGCAGAACCGTGGCCGACGTAGCTCCGAGGTCAAGCGCTTGGCTGCTGCACATGTCAAGGAGCTCAACCGAAAGATCGAGGGCCTGCAGAGCATGGCTCGCACCTTGGAAGAACTGATGCACTGCTGTCGCGGCGATGACAGGCCCGAGTGCCCAATCTTGGAAGATCTCAGCAAAGGGAAGAAATCATGAACAAAACGGTAACCTACGAAGTAAGAGGAATGACCTGTTCCGGATGCCAACGTTCGGTGATCGCTGCGCTAGCGTGCGTAGGCATCGCGGTCGACATGAAGGACGTCTCTCTGGCCGATGGCACGGTGCGAGTCGACGCGAATGCGTCCGAGGCCGAGCTGCGGCGGGCAATAGAAGACGCCGGCTACGACGTCGGGAGCCGCCATGACACGTGACGGTGACCACGGTATCTCGCGGCGTCAGGTGTTCCGCGAAGGTGCGGCCCTGGCGACGGGCGCCGTGGCCAGCAGCGTGCTGTCGACGACTGCGGCGGTTGCGGCGGTGCCGGTCGGTACGGCGGGCGGCGCGGTGTCCAAGGCCTGGTCGGCGAGTTACAGTGGCCGAAGGTCGACCGGTGAGACGCAAGCCTGGCCTCCCGGACAACCTGGCAAGGACTACACACCCGTGGTGGTACCAAACGGGACGACTCTTCCATTCAGGGTGGTCGAAGGCGTCAAGGTGTTTCACTTGGTCGCCCAAGAGGTCGAGCACGAGTTCGCCCCAGGGTTGACGGCGTCGTGTTGGGGCTACAACGGGCAGGTACACGGCCCCACCATCGAAGCCGTCGAAGGTGATCGAGTCCGTGTCTACGTCACCAACAAGCTGAAGGCACCAACCACGGTACACTGGCACGGCGTCTTCGTCCCGTTCGGCATGGACGGCGTGGGCGGCCTCACTCAGCGAGCAATCCAGCCGGGTGAGACGTACATGTACGAATGGACGTTCCGTCAGTTCGGGACCTTCATGTATCACTCTCACCACGACGAGATGACGCAGATGGCCCTCGGTCTAATGGGCATGATCGTCGTCCACCCGCGGAGGCCCACCCCCGACTATGCGGTCGACCGAGATTTCGTGATCATGTTGGGCGAGTGGTTGATTCCCGTCGGCACCAGTCGTCCAA
>CBINDO010000042.1:0-39766 GCA_966249405.1 uncultured bacterium
ACTGAGGCTATTGGTCGTGCCCAAGACCCAAAACGGGTACGCCTACTGCGATCCGAATACGGGTTACGTCAGTCTCGAGAAAGAGCAGGTCGACGCGCTCGGTGTGGCTCCCGCAGAGGAGGTGGATCTCTCCGTGAAGCTGCCTCAATTGGCTGAACAATGGGGAGCGGAGCTCCAGTTCGTGAGCGGCGACGTCGAGAAACGAATTTTCGAGGAGTTCGACGGCATGGGCGGATTGGTGCGCTGGTAAGCGCTCACACTTTTCTCCCGCCTGGCGCAGTCTTCTGTAGAAGGCGTCGTTGCCGACACTCCGCCGCGGGCACCTTCGGTAGCACGTCGAAGCGGTAATTGAGCCGCAGGTCGTTGCGGAGATTGAACGGGCCAAAGCTCCGCGTGCGCCGTCGCGGCACCATCGGCCTCACGTCGAAGCGCTCGTTGCGACAAGTGGGGAGGCCGCGGGGGGAGGGAGCCGCTAGATGCCGGGAAGTGCTGGGCCCAACCCCAATGAGGCACGTTCTGCTTACCGCAGGCCGAACCTCCTCGCGTCGCGAAACCATCTCGACGCGGCTTCCGTACACGTCCCGTGACCCCTCCAATCTCCAGACCCAAACGTGTTGGCGACGTCGTCGCGCCCTTTACGCTCGAAACGTTGTCCCACGGCACCAAAGACGTCCCCGCAGGTGCACTCACGCACCTCCAGTTTCGGCGATTCGCTGGGTGCCCCGTCTGCAACTTGCATCTGCGTTCGTTTGCCCGAAGAGTGAACGAGCTGAAGGCGGCGCAAGTCGAGACGATCGCATTTTTTAGTTCGGACCGCGAAGCGATGTTGCCGTATCAGGGGGACCTGCCGTTTGCGGTCGTCCCCGATCCAGGGCGGCGTTGGTACACCGCGTTCGGCGTAGAGAACTCGGGCCTCTCCATGGCGCACCCGAGCGCGATGTGGGCTGCGTTCAAAGGCATGGCCGCGGTGCGCTCGAACCCTCTGCAAAAGGGTGAACACGACGGTTTGCCTGCCGATTTCTTGCTCGACGAGCGGGGCGCGATCGTGGCCGTCAAGTACGGCGGTCACGCCAACGATCAGTGGTCGCTCGACGAAGTTGTCGAGCTGGCGAACGCGCATCGAGTCGTGTAGGTGCGCCAGCGGCGCAACCCAAGCGCGTCGTCCGCAAAGGCTGCTGGCTCGGGCCATCCGGATCGCACGACCCGCCCCAAATCGGGCGAGCTCGCCAACCTTCGATTGGCGAGCTCGCGTCTTGCAGTTGCTTTCCTCTATGTCACCTCGACCCAACTCGTCATTCGGCGGGAGAGGGAGACGGTTCGCCGCTCATGCTCGTCATGACGGGAGCATGCACCTCTCCAAGCGTCAGGTTGTACGCGGTGGTGCCGTGTTCGCCGGCGTCGAGACCTTCGAGTTCCTCTTCGGCGCTCACGCGAAGGCCCATGGTCGCCTTGATGGCAAGGAACAACACCGTTGCTCCGATCAGTGACGCAGCTGCATACGCCGCAATACCAATGAGTTGCACGCCCAGTGAATGGTCCGGGTTACTGGAGAACAGGCCGACAGCCAGCGTGCCCCACACGCCGCACGTCAAGTGAACGCTGACCGCACCGACCGGGTCGTCGATTTTGATCTTGTCCATCAGCACGACCGATCCGACGACGAGGCAGCCCGCGATGAAGCCCACCAGAATCGAGAGGCCGGGCGAGATCACGTCAGCGCCGGCGGTGATGCCGACGAGGCCAGCTAGAATGCCGTTCAAGAGCATCGAGAGGTCTGGTTTCTTGCTGAAGAACGCGTAAGCGACGATCGAACCAACACCTCCCGCGGCAGCGGCGAGGCACGTGGTGACCAATGCGAACGAAGTAGTCGCGGGGTTGGCCGAGAGAACCGAACCGCCGTTGAACCCGAACCAGCCGAGCCACAGGATCATCACGCCGATGGTGGCGAGCGGCATGTTGCTGCCTGGCATTGGATTGACCTTGCCGTCTTTGCCGAACTTACCGAGACGCGGGCCAAGGATGGCAGCGCCGACGAGCGCCCCCCAGCCACCTACCGAGTGCACCAGCGTCGAACCGGCAAAGTCGTAGAAGCCCATGGCGTTGAGGAAGCCGCCGCCCCATTTCCAATAACCTGCGATGGGGTACACGAACGCGACGAACAGTGTCGCAAACACCATGAAGCTGGTGAGCTTGACGCGCTCGGCGACTGCACCCGAGATGATCGTCGCGCACGTCGCTGCGAACATTCCCTGGAACAAGAAGTCGGTCCAATACGTGTAACCGACGTTGTAAGCGGAGGTGTCGCCACCCTCTGGCAACGTCAAACCGAAACCCGTGAAGCCAAAGTAGCCGTTGCCGGCGGACCCCGGGTACATCAGATTGAAACCTACGACGTAATACGTGAGCAAACCGATGCACACGATGAACACGTTTTTGAACAAGATGTTGGTCGTGTTCTTCGAGCGGGACAGGCCCGACTCGACCGTTGCGAAGCCCAGATGCATCGCAAAGACCAGCGCAGTACAGATCATCATCCACAGATTGTTCGTCGTAAACATCTCTGGAGATACAGCGGGTGCCGCTGCGGCCTCCTCTTCGGCGAGGGCGGCCGAAGGTAAGTTCAGCGCTATGATTGTCACAGTGCTCAGAGCCGCGTTTTTGAACGTCATGGTGAACTGCTCCTTGTTAGCCAGGGCCCGTGTCTTTCAGGCCCTGTAGTTCGTAGCAGCTCTGCTTTTCGCGGTTGTTTCGATATGTTTACATTTGCGTTCGGTGCTGGCATCTCGAGCCCGTAGCCTGGTGCCCGCACAGCCGTGACGTTGGGGTTAACTCCTTGGGGTTACAGTGGCGCCAACGTTCTCGACGTTATCCGTCGCGAGCTCGCGGATGGGGACGGGTGCGTGTTTGGGGCGAACGTGGCAGATCGCATCGCTGCAGTTCGGCGGCAGGCTCCGTCTCACTTGTATTTGGGGTGAGCTGGGTCGAAGAAAGCGATTGGGGCGGCCAGGCATGCGTCGGGGATGCCGAACCCATCGACGATGGTGCGAGCATGGGGCGCAAGCTGCGCGAGGACGCGCCCGTGTTCGACACGGATGGCTCGAGATTTATTCGCCTCGACGTAACCGTCCTCCAGGAACCAGGCGGCGTGTTTTTCCACGACCCCCAAGGCGTAAGCATCGCCCATGAGCGCCAGCAGCTGTGCCGCAGAACCCGGTGCGGGTTCGTGTCCTTGCGGCGACCACTTGCGTTCGGCAGCGACGAAGCTGTCGAAGGCCAGACGTTCGCCAAACGCGATGGCCGCTGCCAACGCGTGTTCCTGCACTTCGAGAAAGGCCAGATCGAAGTCCATGCCGGAGGTGAGACGTTTGCGGAGTCGCAAAGCCAACGTCTCCACGACGTGGTCCTCGCGGTAACGTAGCGTGGCTTGCTGGAACTCGCGGGATCGCAGATGAGCCGGGTCTCGCAGGCGCACGCGCGTCAGGTTCCGTTCCACGGCGCGGCCGATGGCGCGACGTCCGAGCAAACGCGCGATCCCGAAGGCGCCCTCATCGGCGAACTGGCCCTGGTAGTCCGACAACAGGGCCTTGGCCACGAGCTGAGAGAGCACCACGTTGTCACCCTCGAAGGTCGTGAACACCTCCACGTCCTTGCGCAGATCGGCGAGGCGATTCACGGACAAATAACCCTGTCCGCCGCAGGCTTCGCGACAAGCCTGGGTGGCATCGACGCCGTGTCTCGAGCCCAGAACTTTCAAGATCGCCACTTCGGCCTCCAGCCTTCGAGGATCGACCTGCTCGCCGCCCTGGTCGGTCTTCAACGAACGGCCATGCCTTTCTCTAACGGCTTCGAAAGCCACCCGCAAGACCACGCTTTGCGCGAGAAACGGCAATAGTCGCCGCTGGTGGCTCGGGTACTCGAGCAGCGCCCGCTCCGGTTCGCTGGGAGCCCCACCAAACTGCCGCCGCATGGTGGCGTAGCGCACGGCGATGGCGAGGCTCGTTCTTGCAGCCGACACCGCCGCGCTACCGACGCAGATGCGACCGCCCACCAACGTTCCCAGCATCGTGAAGAAGCGGCGCCCTTGGCTCTCAATCGGGCTCTGGTAGTTGCCCGAAACGTCGATGCTAGCAAAGCGATCGAGTAGATGGCTCACCGGTACGCGCGTGTGTTCGAACCACAGCCGTCCGTTGTCGACCCCCAAGAGCCCCATCTTGTGCCCCGAGTCGCCGGTGCGTACACCCGGGAGCGGCGAGCCATCCGCAGCTCGGATCGGGACGATGATCGCATGCACGCCATGGCGCACTCCCGCGACTTCGAGCTGGGCGAACACGACCGCGAAGCGGGCATCGCGGGCAGCGCCTCCAATCCACTCCTTGCGGGCAGACTCCGAGGGGGTCACGATCACGAGCTCACGGGTCTCGTGTTCGTAGCGGGCTACCGTTTCCAGGTCGGCCACGTTCGAGCCGTGCCCCACTTCGCTCATCGCAAAGCAGCCGAGCTCCTCCAGACTCGCCACTCGGGTGAGACGTTCGTGATGCCGCTCGGTGCCTAGCGCCCAGATGGCGCCTCCGTACAGCCCGGCCTGCACGCCCAACTTCACGACGAGCGAGAGATCGCCATGCGCCAGCTCCTCGAAGAGCGCCATGAACGCATCGAGCTCGCCTTCGCTGGTGACGCCGGGAAACGCCTTCTTCAGGAGACCCGTCGCGGCCAGCTGCTCGAGTTGTGTTCGCGTGTGAGCTCGCATCTCGTCGCTCGAAAGGCCGTAGGCGCGCCGCTCGGGCGAGTCGAGAAAGGCGCGCACCGCGTCGCGGCTCGCAGCGTGTTTGCCGTCCAAAAAAGACCGCAAGGCGCGGCTGGCCGTCACGTCGCCCCGGTACACGGGCTGAGGCATCTCGGGGGCCGCCTCCCACTGCGACGGCAAGGCGATGTCGGCTCCGAGCAGCTCCGCCAACTCTTCCACGGCAGCTTCGCTTTCCGGCGTCTTGGCGAGCTCGCGCGCCAAGCTGTGGAACGTCGCTCGCGCGCGGACGCTTGCGGTCATGGCGACGCTGGCCAAGAGCTGAGCCAGCGCTTCGAACTCGCGCGCTTCCGGAGGCGCCTGAGGGTCGAGCCAGCCGAGCGCGGCCTGGCGTGCCTGAGGGCGGAGCCAGGGCTGGCCGGCAATCCTTTGCCGCAGGGCCTCCCGTTCTTCCACCGGCAGTGCCAGGTCGGCCCACGCCACGTAAAGAAGCGGAAGAAAAAAGCGAAGCTGGGGGTCGTCGAGTGCGACCACGCGCGGACTAGCCGAAGACACGGACATGGATCCCACCTAGCGCTCTACGGATTAGGGCCAAGGCGCGTTCGTGCTGTGCCGCCAAAGAGCGTGGGGCAGAAGGCGGCAGAGTGTCTCGCAACGCGGCACTTCCGCTCGGTGACGGGAGCTGGCGCGCGAGCATTTCGTCCGCATGGCCGATCCCGATGCGAGCGCCACTCGTGTGCAAACCGGCGCAATTCATACCTGGAGCTGGTAGCATCCTGCCTGACACGCCCCTACTCGACTGACGAGTCCGCAGATCGCGAAGCAAGACTGAGAGCAGTCCGCCTAACCATGGAACCCTCGACCACGCGGCTCGCCCTCGACTCCTCCATCTACCGGGAGCTCTTCCACGCTTCGACGCAGGGCTTCTGCGTGTTCGAGATCCTCCTCGACGAGCGTGGAGCGCCGCGTGACTATCGCTTCCTCGAAGTCAATCACACCTTCGAGCAGCTCACGGGGTTGCAGTCCCCGGTGGGAAAGACCGCCCTCGAACTGGTGCCCAACCTGGAGCCGCATTGGGTCGAGACGTACGGGCGGGTAGCGCTCACCGGCGTGTCTGCGCACTTCGTGCAGGGCTCCCAGGCCATGGGGCGTTGGTTCGAAGTTCACGCGTCGCGCATCGGTCCACCCGAGCGCCTGCTGGTCGCGCTGGCCTTCAACGACATCACCGCTCAGCGCCGACTGGAGGAGGAGCAGGTGCAGACCGAAAAGGCCCTACGCGCTACAGAGCAACGCTTTCGTCTGTTCGCCGACACCGCCCCGGCGATGTTGTGGGTGACCGAGGCCGACGGCAGCTGTTCGTACCTCTCGCGAGGCTGGTACGACTATACCGGTCAAACGGAAGCCAATGGGCTCGGCTACGGCTGGCTCGAGGCCGTGCATCCCGACGACCGCGAAAGCGCCCGGCGCAAGTTCATCGACGCCAACGCCCAGCGTGCTCCTTTCGAGCTGGAACATCGCCTGCGCCGCGCCGATGGCACGTACCGGTGGGTGATCGACGCGGGGCGACCGCGCTTTGACGTGGACGGCGCGTTCGATGGCTACGTGGGGTCGGTGATCGACATTCACGATCGCAAGCTGGCGGAGGAACGTCTCGAGCTGGCCGTCAACTCGGGCGAGATTGGACTCTGGTCCTCAGACTTGCCGTTAGACGTTCTGGTCTGGAACCGGCAAGTCAAAGAGCATTTCGGTTTACCTCCGGACGCGGTCGTCACCAGGGACGTGTTCTACGAGCGGCTCCACCCCGACGATCGCGCCTCGGCACGCGCGGCCATCGAGGCGTCGCTCGAGAACCACATGCCATACGACGCGCAATACCGCACGATTGGCTTGGACGGGCGCACGCGCTGGATCCGCGCCGTGGGGCGTGTTCACTACGAAGGCGCAACGCCGGTGCGGTTCGACGGCGCCACGGTCGATGTCACGAAGCTGGTCGCCTTGCAACGCGCGTCCGAAGCGGCCAACCGCGCCAAGGATGAGTTCCTCGCCATGCTCGGCCACGAGTTGCGCAATCCGTTGGCGCCGATCCTCACTGCCCTGCAACTGCTCGAGGTGCGCGGCATCGACGCGGTCGTGCGTGAACGCGGCATCATCCAACGGCAAGTGAAACAACTCGTCGGGCTGGTCGATGACCTGCTCGATGTCTCACGCATCACGAGCGGCCGCATCGAGCTGCGGCGCGAGCAGACTGACCTCGCCGACGTCGTCGAGCACGGGATAGAGCTCGCGAGTCCGTTGCTCGAGCAGAAGCGTCACGAGCTGCGGGTGGAGGTGCCGCGCGGGCTCTTGATCGATGGCGATCCGGCGCGGCTCGCACAGGTCGTCTCGAACCTGCTCTGCAACGCGGCCAAGTACACGGAAGCTGCGGGCACTGTCACCATCGCCGCCCAGCGCGAAGGGGAGCAGGCGCTGTTGCGGGTGTTCGACACCGGCGTTGGCATCGACGCGGAGATGTTGCCGCGCGTGTTCGACCTCTTCGTGCAGGAACAGCAGTCGCTCGCGCGCTCCGCAGGTGGCCTCGGCCTTGGCCTTGCGATCGTGCGCAGCCTCGTCGAATTGCACGGCGGAAGCGTGGCCGCTGACAGCCCGGGCAGAGGCGCGGGCTCGACGTTCACGATCCGTCTGCCGCTCGACGCCACTGCCGGCGCCACTGCCGATGCAATGGCCGACACGGGGCAAACCCGTGAGACGCCGGCACAAGCCGAAGTTATGGCTTCGCCGTGGGGGGTACAGCGGCCGAAGCAGGGGACGCGCGTGCTCGTCGTCGACGACAACGAAGACGCCGCGACGCTGCTCGGGGCGCTGCTCCAGCGGCTCGGCTACGAGGCACGCACCGTGCATGACGGGCCTACTGCCCTCGTCGAAGCGTCGCGGTATCGGCCGCAGCTCGCGCTGATCGATATTGGCCTGCCCGTGATGGACGGCTTCGCGCTTGCCCAGCGCCTGCGCGAACTCCCTGAGCTCACGAGCACCCAGCTTGTCGCTCTTACCGGCTACGGCCAACTGCGCGACCGCGAAGCCTCCGCCCGCGCCGGCTTTGCCGCCCACCTCGTCAAACCCGTGGACGCCGGCAAGCTGCGCGCCGTGCTCGATGAGCTCTTGGCGGGGTAGAGGGCAGCGCTTGGTCAGGCGCGGGATTCAGCTCGAGCCTGCTGACGGAAATTCCAGCTGTTAACCTATGACACGTTTGCTCCACGTCGAACATGCGTGGGGGGCGTGCGACGCCGTGCGGTGGAGGGCGAGCTGTGCCTCAGTGTCCGGGACGGAACGTCCCACCGTCCGGCACCTCAGTCTTTTGTCTCTTCGATGCACGCGCGTTCGCGCGGCAGAATGCCATACGTTAATGCCGCAGTCGCCCGCCGAACTTGCGAGCGGGGGGACGCTGAGATATCGAGACGACGTGCTCCTTGCAGACTTCATTTTGCATCGCATGGAGGCGATCCTGGCGGAA
The DNA here is from genome assembly GCA_966249405.1 of uncultured bacterium. GTDB lineage: Bacteria > Myxococcota_A > Polyangia > Polyangiales > Polyangiaceae > SZUA-265. The sequence goes on from CBINDO010000042.1 coordinate 8,250, forward strand.
TGGGAGGCGTTCGCCGCCACTTTGGTCCCGGGAGCCGTGGGCTTGGACTCGCCGGCGCTGCGTGATCACGCGCAACAGATCCTCGAGGCCGTAGCCAAGGATTTGAAGTCGCCCCAGAGTCTGGAGGCGCAGATGGAGAAGTCGAAGGGCAGAGCTCCGCGGATTCATGGCGCGCCGGAGACGGCGGCGCAAACGCACGCCGTGCTGCGAGCGCGGGACGGCTTTGACATCAACCAACTTGTCGCCGAGTACCGCGCGCTGCGCGCCAGTGTCCTGCGGCTGTGGATGGAGTCGAGCACGCTCGATATCGCGGCGATAGACGACATGCTTCGCTTCAACGAGGCGATCGACCAAGCGGTCGCCGAATCAGTCAGCTACTTTCATACAGCTGTCGAGCGGTATCGCGACCTGCTGCTAGGGATGCTCGGGCACGACATGCGCAACCCGTTGAACGCCATCGTCCTAACGGCGTCGCATCTGGCGGCACTCAATGCGGGGCAGGAAATCTCCGAAGCCGCGGCACGCCTGATCCGGAGCGGATCGTCGATGCGGGCTTTGCTGGACGATCTAACCGATTTCAATCGGATGAACCTCGGCCTAGGCCTAAAGGTAGTGCGACACGAGACGGACCTCGCGCAAGCCGCCGAGGACGAGGTGGACCAGTTGCGTGCAGCGCACCCGCGCCGGCGCATCGAGTTTGCGGTTAGCGGTGACACCCGTGGGTGGTGGGACGGCACGCGCGTGCAGCAACTACTCCGCAACCTCGTCTCGAATGCGATCAAGTACGGAGCGCCGGACACTCCGGTCTGCGTGAACCTTCGAGGGGAGGAGACTGAGGTTCAGCTCGAAATCAGCAACTGTGGGCATATGAATTCCTCCGAGCTCCACGAGATCTTCGACCCGCTTAGAAGAGGTGCTGCTGAACGAGCAAGCCAGCCAGCGCAAGACGGATTGGGGCTGGGACTGTTCATCGTAAGGGAGATTGCTAAGGCGCATGGTGGTGATGTCGATGCGAGCTCCATGGGGAAACAAACCGTCTTCGCTGTACGCTTGCCGCGCCAGTTAGGTTAATCCGTTAGCTGCACCCTCTTGTTCAATACTTGGCCACGGCTTCTCCTCATCGGCGAGGACGAGACGGACATGGGCGCTTCTGGCCGTGCGCAAAGCCGTTGGACGGATGTGGTAACCGGGGGATCTAGCAAGGTATGGCTGAAGCGTGCGCTCCTCGGAAGCGTAGGGCTGCTCTTAGCGCTGGCATGGACGAATGGGTGGTCGAGTGATGAACCAACATTTGCTTCGGGACTCGCTCTCAGGGAGGCTCTGCGACTTGGTTGCTTTCACCGAGACCCGAGCGTAACCCACGCTTGATGGCGTGAGCCGGTCGTTCCATAGTGACTAGGCTGCCGCGAAACTCAATATGCACTTACACATCGTACACGGCGAGGGAGCGGCGGCTAGCGTTCAACAGGCTCTTGGCCTGCAGGATGAGAACCTCGTCGTGCTCCCCGATCCACTTTCGGTTGGTCCACTCGCCCGGTTCGGCAGCGCAGAAGCATGGGTGGAGCTGCGCCTCCCCTTCCTTCGTGATGTTCTGCTGTATGACACCGCCACTCTCGAAGAACTCACCATCGACCTCGCTGCGCTCAGAAGGGCGACGGTGACAACGGTTTGGCTTGGAACCGGGCCCGCGGATCAGATTGCGCTTACTTGGCTTCGCGCCGTCATGCGGGTCGCCGAACTCGATGCAGAGCGTCTGCAACTGGTTCAGTTTCCTCCCGACTTCGTCGACGGGCACTGTCTGCCGGCGCTAGGATTTCTAAGTCCCGCGCAGGTTCTAAAACATCCGCCACCGATCGGGCTGAGCCGCCTCGAGCTTGCTACGCTGGACGAGGCCTGGGCGGCCCTTATTTCTGACTCACCCGATGCATTGGTAGACTTCACACGGGCGAGCATTGGGCCACTCCCGGTTCTCCGGCAAGCGCTCGAGAGGATGCTTTCTCGCTACCCGGACCTGGATAGCGGTCTGTCCCGATGGGACCGAATCCTGTTGGACAAAGCAAGCAGCAACGGTCCGCGCGCGGTCATGGTGATCGCAAGCACTCTCGCAGAGGCGGGGTGGGACCAGGATCCGGTTGGGGACATGTGGCTCTATTGGCGGCTTCGACGACTTGCCGATACTTCGTTGCGCTCCCCATTGCTCGAACTGTCCGGTGACGCGTCTGACTACCGAAAGGTGAACGTTCGTCTCACAGATGCGGGATATGCCGTCAATCGCCGCGAAGTATCAGCCCTCGCGCTCAACGGCGTTGACGACATCATTGGCGGCGTTCACCTTTCGTCCGACGCCGACAGAGTCTGGGCGAGCGACGGCAGAGACCTCGTCCGACTCAAACAACTTCCACCGCCCGTATTCTAACTCGTGCCACAAAAGCCAATGAACTCAGACGATGGGCGTTGAAGCATCGGCACCAGTCGTCTGCGCCTGCAGAACCGAGTTGCCCTTGTGAACATTTTCGGTGTCTTGCGACACCGGCAGCGCTCATCAAACTTGATACCCGACTCGAGCGCTCCTGGAAGATTTCCAGATTGCCGCTAGGCGAGCCAGCCGTATCATGGGCGCGTGAGTGACGTACCGGGCGCCACGTTTCCTCCTGGATTGCCGATGGTAATTGTGCCGCCACGTTTCGTCGTGACCCTACCTCACTCATCGATTACGATGGGGTCGTGCGGTTGAGCTGATACCCGTTGGGCATACCGGAGAACGCGCCATGACTATCGACGTCCGCCAAGATGATCTTTCCTCTGCCGAGGTTCAGTCGCTCATCACCGAACACCTCGCTGGGATGCACGACAACTCCCCGCCTGATCACGTGAATGCGCTAGGCATCGAAAGGTTGCGAGCGCCCAACGTTACCTTCTGGACAGCGTGGATGGACGGCAGCTTGTGTGGGTGCGGAGCACTGAAGGAACTGGACCCAGACACCGGTGAGGTCAAATCGATGCGCACGCGAGCGGCGTTCCTTCGTCACGGTGTCGCGCAAGCTGTTCTCGATGAGATCGAACGAACTGCCCGTCGGCGAGGATACTCGCGCCTCGTTCTCGAGACCGGTACGGGTCCGGCGTTCGAGCCCGCCCACGCACTCTATCGACGCAATGGCTTCGAGTGGAGCGGTGCCTTCGGTGATTATGCCGCCACCGACTTCAACGTGTTCATGGCCAAGCTTCTTGCGCCCAACCACGGTGCTGCCTAATCCAGCCGTACAGCGGGTGTCTGCCTCCCTACCTCAGGTGGTTCGGACGGCCACCATTGAACGTCGAGCCGTCTGGGCAACCGCGCCGAGCTGACGTCCGAAGCTCGACTCAGACCCTGTGATTTCCGAACGATGGGTGTTTGACAATCGCGGCCACGCGTGCGCTGATGCTCGTCAAGGACGACCCGCGACGGCGATGGAGACCCGAAAACGACCTCGCGTACCGCTCAACCGCGAACGAGTTTTGCGTCGGGCGATGCGCATCGCAGACAAGCAGGGCCTCGATGCATTGACGATGCGCAACCTGGCGCAAGCGCTCGGCGTCGAGGCGATGTCGCTTTATCACCACGTCAAGAACAAGGACGACATCCTGGACGGGCTGATCGAGGTGGTCGTGAGCGAGATTGAGGTCCCAACCATCGGCGGCGACTGGCGCGAGGCGATGCGTCGTCGCGCGAGCTCTGCTCACCGAGTCCTGACGGCGCACCCGTGGGCCACGACGCTACTGATGTCGCGGATCAGCATCGGCCCCGCAATGATGAGGTACGTCAATGCGACGCTTGGCTGCCTGCGTGAATCCGGGTTCTCGTTCCCCTTGGCGGATCACGCGTGGAACGCGATGGACAGCTACATTTACGGGTTCACGCTGCAACAGCTCAACTCGCCGGTCCAGCCGGATGATTACGCGGCAGCTGCCGCGATGTTCGCGCCGCAAATCGACGCGGAGGCGTACCCGTATCTGGTCGGCCTGACCGCGGAGGTGGTCGCTGGTCGACACGACGGCGTGAACAACCTCGAGTTCGGCTTCGAGCTGGTCCTCGACGGCCTCGAGCGGCTACGCCAGCAATCCCCGAGCGACCCGGCCTGAGCCGCGGCCACGTCCCGGTGTGGCGGAGGTGTGGCCCGGCGCGGCCGACGGAGCGCGCTTCTTTGGAAGTGCGCTTGACCGCGCGCCCGCGGCTGCTACCTTACTTCGTAAGGTTAGACTTACAAAGTAAGGACATCGAACATGCTTGAAATGCCGAAGAACACCATCCTTCCGTTGCTCGCCCTTTTGTCGTGGCCGGTGGCCTGTGCGTCCCGGGCCACTGGCGGTGGAGACAGCGCGTCCACGACCGACACCCGTGAGTCGCCCGACGAGGGCCCGGACAGGGACGGGGAGAGCACGGAGGAGGACGCCCCCCGGTACGTCGCGCGCGGGCGCTGGACGCCGAGCCATCACACCGCAGAATACGGCGGGGTGGAGCTCAGCGTGTGGGTCCCGGCGCAGGGGACCGATGGCGGGCCCGAGATCATCGACTACGAGTTCAGCTTCAAGAACCCCGAGTTCGGAGCGTCCCCGGCGGTTGTTCACGGTCACGCGCTGGGGGGCGCACCCGCCGACCCGGATGGCGGCCCGTACCCCGTCGTGATCTTCTCGCACGGCTTCTCCGCCAACGCCGTGTGGTACAGCCATTTGCCCGAGCATCTCGCGTCGCACGGGTTCGTCGTCGTGGCGCCCGAACACGTCGAGAGCGACTGGTTTGAGAACGCCGCGTCCGTGATCCAGCGCCCGCGCGACGTCACCACGGCGATCGACTACGCCGAGGACTCGAACGCACCGGGAGGCGCGTTGGCTGGCTTGCTCGACTTGACGGAGATCGCCGTGGTCGGGCACTCGTTCGGCGGATACACGGCGCTCGCCGCCGCGGGGGCATTGCTCGAGATGAACAGCCTCGACAGGCGTTGCGCCGACGTGCCCTCGGAGGACCCCAAGACTTTTTTGTGCGCGCCGTTGGTGGGACGAGCTGCGGAGCTGGCCGACCTTGCGGGGCTCGACGCCGTGCCCGAGGGCAATTGGCCCTCGTTCGGGGACCCGCGCGTGACGGCTATCGTGCCGATCGCCGGAGACGCGTACATGTTCGACGCCGTTGGGCTGGGCGAGATCTCCGTGCCCATGATGGCGATCGGAGGCACTGCGGACACCGGCACGCCGTTCGATTGGGGGGCACGACTCGCCTACGACCAGGTCTCGAGCACGCGCAAATCACTCGTCGCGTTCGACGGCGCCGAACACATGCTCGCGGCCAACGCCTGCGAAGACCTGCCGTGGTCCGAGGACTTCCCCTACGGAGACGCAATATGCGTCGATCCGGCGTGGGACAAACACGAGGCGCTCGAGTTGATCCGCCACTTCTGCACCGCGTTCCTGCTCGCGACGCTGAAGAACGATGCGGACGCCGCCGCGGCGCTCGCGCCCGAGGCCGTGGAGTTCGATCGAATCGAGTACCTGTCGACGTTCTGACCGCGAGTTCGCGCTGTGAGCGGCAAGCCCCGAGGCGATGAGTGCCGACCGGAGGGCTCGACGTCATTGGCCTTCTGAAAGGTTCCGGCAGAGGCGGCTGCTCACCGCCTCTTTTGTTTGGAATCGTCCGGCGCCGCCCGGGGCGTGCCGCTTGGCGGCCTATCGAAAACCGTTGGACCGCCGTCTACTGCCAGCGCTCGTGAGACGAACTTCGCGTGGCTCAGCCACCCGCGTCCCCACACGAGCTTCCCGTTTCGAAGTCGTCGAGGTACGAGTCGGACCAAGACGCACAGTTCTGGGACCCTGGGGAGAGACTACGCGTCGCGCAACCGGTCGAAAAGATCCAACAATCGTCGCCATCGCCCGCAACCGTAGTGGCGTCGTCGCAGTTGATGCCGGTGGCCATACACTCCAACATCGCCGGCTGCTCCAGACACCCGAGGTCTTCGTTCACTCGACGCCCGATGTACGGCATGCAGAATGCGTCGGCGTTACATCCCGTCGCGTCGAGGTCCGAGCAGTAGCCGCAGTCCGCACAGGTCAGGTCGTAGGCCGTGAACGCCGCACTTTCGACGATCGGCGCCACGTCGGGCCATGTCGACGTCACGCGCACGAACGCTTCGCCCACGGTCGCCGACAGACCCAGCTCGCTCAGCCAATTGCCGACGCAGTTGCGCCGTTGTTCGAGCTCTTCGTTCGTGTACGGAACTTCGCCACCGTCCTCGGTCGTTTTGGTCTCGTCGAGGATCAGGATTACGGTGCGCTCGACGCTCCCGGTCGGGAATTGTTCGCACTGCGCTTCGTTGGCGACGCAAGCGGCCGGCGTGGAAGCCGTCTCGAACAAGAACTCACAGGCGGGACTCGACGTTGGGGGGAGGGTCGTGGGCGCAGGTGGCGGCGGGTTTACTTGCGGCGAGGGCTGCGTGGTGTTCGTGTCCGTTGGGCACTGGCTACCGTCACATGGCTCCGTGCCGTCGGAGGGATTGACTCGGCTCTCGAGGGTGCAGATGCGCGGAGTGCTGCAGTCGCTCTCCGGGAGACACAGGGCGTCGGCGTCGAGGTTGCGACAGTCGAGCGCGTCGTCACAGGCCCGAGTGCACACGCCGCACAAGCAGCTCTGGCCCGTGGGGCAGGTAGAGTCCACCGTGCAGCTCGCCAGCCAGTGTGAACTCGTGTCCGTACCTTGCAGGGTGTCGCTGGTCTGGCTGCCACAGCTCGTCGCAATCGTGACGGCTAGGAGAATCGTGGAGTTCGCGACCAAAGTTCGAAATCGATTGGGGTTCATCTTTCTTGTCCTACTCATGAGCTTCGATTGGATGTCTGCGGCGGCGCTTCGCTGCGCCACGGTGGTGAGGTCATTGTGCATTCGGGTCGTCTGGTGTGGATTCGCTACTCTCGACGGCTTGTCCGAAGTAGAACGAAACTTTGCGTGAATCTGCCGGGGGCGGGTTATCGCGATTGAACGCCGCGACCTCCTCCCAGAGTGGCACCACCAAAGCGCGCACCGTGCTGAGCAACTTGGCGACGTCCGCTTCGCGTGGATGTCCGGCGTAGATCGTGAAGCTGAGTGTGGAGCCGCCGACGTCGTCGTTGGGATGGGCGACCGCTCGACCGCGCGCCAGCTTGGCGCCGATCGCTCGTACCATCGTCTGGAAGTGATCGAGCACTGCCGCTTCCCAGCCACGCTCCGCACCCATCGGCACGACGAAGTTCTGCGCAGTCAGCATTCCCTCGGCTTCAGTGACCCGGCCGTCTTCGAGGAGGGCCTGCAGTCCGAGCTCGGCTTGCCTCTCGCAACGGTTGAAGCGCATCAACAACGATGGCTTGTCGATCGGCTCGCTGCGTTGCACTTCGAGCCACACGAGATGGACGAGCGCGTCGAGCTCCTCCGACTCGAACAGCGCGCGCCGATCCGAATCGCTGGTCAGCCCGTACCGGGTTTGTGGACCGCGGCCCGTGCTGTAGACGAATCCGCTGCTGACCAAGTCGTTCAGCACCGCGAGCACCTCGCGCTCGGGGTCGTTGCCGAAGCGCTGGAGCAATCGTTCTCGTGTGACGCTCTCTCCTTGGAGAAAGTGCAACATCGCGCTCCACAACGTCACGCCGATGTCGGTTTGCGACTCGGTCAAGCGCTGCATCTTCTTCTGGTAGGTGCGTATCGCCAGGCCGAACATGTCGGCAACCACCCGACGCCCGACTCCCTGTGCCTCGATCGCGCGAGCCAAGTCCAAAAAGACCTGGTCGGCAACGTGAGCCAGCGGCGCGCGAATCCCAGCCGCGGTGGAGAGTTGCGCGATGAGGACAGTCGTCTGCTGCACGATCGCGTCGATCAGGAGTTTGCTGTCCATATGCCTGGATGATGCGAGGAAACTCACCGGTCTACCAGGTGTCCTCGACTGCGCCCCCAAGCCCGAAAGGGCCAATCCTCACCGCATCGTGACCCGCTTCGACGGGGGCGCGAGGTTGGCCCGCCGTTCCAGGGCTCCTTGGCGCAGCGACTGCCGCGCCTTGGTGGCTGCGAGGTGTTTACCTAACGAACGCCGGCAGGCACCTGTTGCCGCAGGCCGGCTTCTAGCGCGTGGGCGGCTGCCCGGGTTATCGGGGAGGCGACGCCGCGCGCTTCCCCGTGACGTGGTCGCGGCGTCGCGACGTGGCACGACCTCTGCAAAGCGAAGAGCCATGCCTCTCGCGACAGTGCAGCTCGGTCTGCGTTCTTCGGCGACATCGGTTCGACAGCGAGCGACGCTCGCGGTCCCTGAGCGCAAACTTGCGTTTTCGATCCGAGCTACGAGTGAGCGGGAGCTGGCGCGGCGCGTGAGCGCGATTCAGACGGCCTTGGATCTGCGCGGCGGCCGCATCCTGTTCTTGGCTTGGTGTTATTCCGCAAGTTCGGGGACGCATGGCGCGACGGTCCACTACGAGATCCCCGAGCACCTGACTTGACCGTGCGGAGCCGGACCGCGTCTCGCTCAGCCGTTCACCCGACGGCATGTGGGCCGAGCAAGTGTGAACAAGGTGCGCGACAATACGTCGGCTTTTGCGCAATCGTTCGTCTGGCGCGCGACCTCGGGCGAACGCGACTTCGAGCTGCGTCACGAACCCTGAGGGGGTTCCGAACGTGGCCGCCCGCGGCCTCGCGCCAAGCCATATTGTTGCAGCCGCTGTTGAAGAGTCCGCACGCTGATCTGCAGTACTTCTGCGGCTCTTGCCGTGGAGCCGCCGACGGCTTCGAGCGTCTTGACGATCAGATACCGTTCCATATCCGCGATGCTGGTGCCGGGGATTTCGAGTTCCGGTCGATCGGGGGTGACGTCGGGGCTGGTCCACTCCGGTAGGTGGTATGGCGCGACGTACGCGCCTTCGCACAGGACAACCGCGCGCTCGATGGCATTCTCGAGCTCTCTCACGTTCCCGGGCCAGCGATAATTCAGGATGCTGTCTATCGCCTCACACGTGAACCCGCGGATAGGCTTTTCGTTCTGTGCCGCCATGCGTGACAAGAACAGCTGCGCGAGTACGGCAATGTCTCGCCCGCGCTCCCGCAGCGGCGGCATTTCGATGTGCACCACGTTTAGTCGGTAGAACAAGTCCGCACGGAACACGCCTTTCTTCACCAGCTCACGGAGGTCGCGGTTGGTCGCCGCAATGACACGCACGTCGACGCGTACGGTTTCGTTGCCGCCGACGCGCTGCAACTCCCGCCCTTGGAGCACGTTGAGCAGTTTGACTTGAATGGCGGGCGAGATCTCGCCGATCTCGTCGAGGAACAAGGTTCCCTGGTGTGCTTGCTCGAAACGCCCGATCCGTCGTCGGTCCGCGCCGGTGAACGCGCCTTTTTCGTGTCCGAATAGCTCACTCTCCAGCAGCGACTCGGCCAATGAAGCGCAGCTCAGGCTCACGAATGGCCCAGAACTACGAGGGCTCGAACGATGGATGGCGCGGGCTAGTTCACTTTTTCCGGTACCGCTCTCGCCTCCGATCAACACCGATGCGCCGGAGGGAGCGATCTTGCGAACCAGGTCGAACACGGCGCGCATCGATTCGCTCTGTCCCTCCAGTCCAAAGATCCCGCCACACTGGTCCGTCTGCGTGCACTCGCGCTGCAGTTGATCTCCGCAGCAGGTTTTTGAGGTTCTCCCGGTTTCAACGGCTGCTCTGCTTGCGTTTGGCACGTCCCCAACCCCTTTCCAACGACAGATGATTGAGGCAATCGCCTCAGCCGCGTGAACATGTGCACCGCCACTACCGACGTAAACGGTGCACACGTGGATAGTGGTGGCCGTTTCCAGATTCAACGGATCTATGCAACGTCACGTGGTGGTGACCGATGCCGCTTCTTACTTTGGCCCTCGAGGTCACGGGACGGAGCAGGTACGTGTCCCGCATGCTGGCTAGCCAGGACGCACGAGCAGTGAGCAAGTGCCCGTGTGTCTGGATCCAGTTGCAGAATAACAGCGGCCTGCTTCTCGAGCAGCAGACGTTGTGCGCAAACCTTGCAGCTTTTTGCGAGTGAACCTGCGGGCGTTACGGCGCCAGGCCCCTCTCGGCGTGAGGGCGTTCTGTATTTGAGCGACGCGAAAAATTCACGATTCGATACGGGCTGAGCGCGCTCGTGCAGCGGTCACCTACGGCAACGGCTTTGGCGTGGGTTGCGGTCGAATTGGCCAGGCCAACCTGGCCAATTCGAGGGTTCAACGGCTGTCGTCGGAGGAACGCCAGAACCTGAGACTGCAAGGCTAGAGTGAAATATGTGATGTGACTCGAGCACTGCGTGAATTGGCCCAGAACGTGCTTGTTGGACCGTAGGGTAACCGTCGGACGGTAACCAGTAAACGTTGGATGTGGATAATAAAGGTTAACATGCGAGCCAAATGTACCGAGATTCGACAGCGCATCCTGCATGAGTTCCCCGTACTTGGAGCCGTCGAGCTGAGCGTGGACGCGGGCCGTGAGTAGGTTCCATGATCGGCGGCAGGCGGGGCAGCGCCTCGGCAAACGGCTCGCGGCATACGCAGGCAAGAACACGTTGGTTTTGGGGCTACCACGCGGCGGAGTGCCCGTGGCTTACGAGGTGGCCAAGGCGATAGGCGCGCGGCTGGACGTTTGGGTGGTGCGCAAAGTTGGGGTGCCGTGGCAACGGGAATTGGGGATCGGAGCCGTCGCAGAGGGCGGCTTCGTTCATCTGAATCGTGACGTCGTCGACGCAGTAGGATTGTCTCCGGACGATGTAGCTCGAGCCATCGACGAGACGCGACTCGAAGTCGCGGCGCGCGTACATCGTTTTCGAGGCGACCACAGCTCACCGCGGTTGACCGGCGAGACGGTGATTGTGGTGGACGATGGGATCGCCACCGGTGGCACCATGCACGCGGCGCTTTTAGCCGTGCGTGCTGGCGGTGCCCGACATGTCGTGCTGGCCGTGCCTGTTGCGGCGTACGAGAGCGTGGAGCAGATGCGGCCGCTGGTTGACGAGGTCGTTTGTTTACTTACGCCGAGCGAGTTTCACTCCGTCGGGGCGTGGTACGCAGACTTTGCACAGGTGTCGGATGAAGAAGTGTTGGCTTTGTTGAAGCAAGCGCAGGCAGAGCGCGAGGTGAGTCATGTCGTTCGGTGATGAAAGGGTAACGCGTTTTGCACTGGAGATCCCCGTTGACGGCGTACGGTTAGCGGCCGACTTGGCGCTGCCGGAGAAGCCGAGCGGCCTCGTGGTGTTTGCTCACGGCAGTGGCAGCAGCCGTCGCAGCGCTCGCAACCGCTACGTCGCAGAACACATGGCGAGGGCCGGGCTCGCCACCTTGTTGCTCGATCTGTTGAGCGCAGATGAAGAGGAGCAAGATGCTCTCACGGGGCGGTGGCGCTTCGACATTCCGCTCCTGGCGCGACGCTTGTCGTCGGCGACGCGATGGATCCGCGAGTATCACGCGGCCAGAGGGCTGCCCGTCGGGTATTTCGGCGCGAGCACGGGAGCTGCCGCGGCGCTCATCGCCGCGGCTGAATTCGGACGCGAAGTTGCGGCCGTGGTGTCCCGCGGCGGTCGTACGGACCTGGCGCGGAGTGCAGCGTGCGAAGTGGCGGCGCCAACCTTGCTCATCGTCGGTGGAGCCGATCAGGCCGTGCTCGCCTGGAACCGCGAGACACTCGGGCAGTTGCGTTGCGAGAAGAGCCTCGCCGTGATCCCCGACGCCACGCACTTGTTCGAGGAACCCGGCGCCCTCGGCGAAGTCGCTCGACTGGCGTGTGAGTGGTTCGTTCAGGCATTCGCCATGCAGTCCGCGGATGAGCACCGCGCGCCCGTCACGTTGGCGCCCACTCCCGCCTGTTGACGATCGGGTTCGACGTCACCGAACGAAGGCTCAGGGCGTGAGCTTTACGGCATGGGGTTCCACTCGTTCTCCGAACAGCGCCGCTCGCTCGAGGAAGAGCCTGGTTTTGGAAGACGGCAGCCACGCGCCCAGCAGTGCCCCGGCACCTGCCAACACCATGGCCGCGCCTAGCTTCCGTCGGTTGGCCGTGCGCCGCGCCGGTCTCGGAGCCTCCGCGATCGGGGCGTGCAGCGTTTCACATTCGGCTGCCGTGAAGACGCGGCGCTTGATGAGCCTCCGCTCCGACTTGGGGGGAATAGTGCTCGTGCGTTCTGCGCGCGCCGCGTCGCCCATTTGGCGACGGAGGGCGCGTAGCGCCGCCGCGAGCTCCTCGGCTGATTCGAAGCGAGCCTCGGGTGCTTTTGCGAGGCAGCGCTCGACGATGTCCACCAACAATGACGGCAAGTGCGGCATCACATCGGAAAGTGGCCTCGGTTCATCGTTTAGCGTGGCTGACATGACGGCGCCGCGCGTGGTCCTGGAAAACGGGAGGGCACCACTCACCATCTGGAAGAGCACCACGCCAACTGCCCATATGTCGGCGCGAAAGTCGACGCGCTCGGGGTCTTGGATCTGCTCTGGCGCCATGTAGCCGGGCGTTCCCACGCAGGACGTCCAGATGTATTCGGGCGTGTGGGGGCCGCGCGCCGTGCCGAAGTCGATCACCTTGAGCAGCCGGCGGCCTTCCGGCAACTCGGTGAGGAACAGGTTCTCCGGCTTGATGTCGCAGTGCGCAACTCCCTGAGCGTGCGCCTCGATCAACAAGGTGCACACTTGATGGGCCAACTCGACGGCGAGGTTCGCCTGAAGATAGCCAACCCGATCCAGCAGCTGCTCCAATGTCTCGCCGCGCAGGTGTTCCATGACCGTAAAGGGGGTGCCGTCGTCTAGCGTACCCCGGTCGTACACGTGGACGGCGTGCGGCCCAACGAGGCGCGCCGTCACCATCGCTTCGCGCAAAAAATACCCGCTCAACGCGCCGTCTCTCGCGACGCCGCGGTTCAGCACCTTGATGGCCACCGGGCAATCGAGGTCCTTGTGCCACCCCATGTACACGGTAGAGGAGCCTCCAATACCGATCACCTCGCCCACTACGAACCTCCCCCCGAGCTCGCTGCCGATCAGATTCGTCGTCGAGGTGTTCTCCTCTTCGGGCTGGGTTCCGAGGATCTTGGTACACACTGCTCTGGACATGCCGTTGCCTGCTGCAAGGTCCGGACCAGGCGTACGGAGCGATACGATCGGCGAAACACGCCGAGCCCTTTTTCAGCGCCCGAGGGCGTCGGAGAGGCAATGCTGCAGGGTATCGAAGTCGATTGGCTTCTGCAGGAAGGAGTCGTGAGCGCCGACCGGCAGGGTCTCTCGACCGCGCCCGGACATGTAGATGACGCGAATTGTTGGCGCGAGCTCCTCGATTTTGCGCGCTACCGCATCACCCGTCATGTCCGGCAGGGAGAAGTCCGTGAGCAACACGTCGATCGGCTCTTCCGCGTTCAAAGCTATGGTGAGCGCCTGTTCACCAGTCGCCGCACGCAGCGTCCGATACCCGATGTCTTCGAGAAAGTCACCGAGAGCAAGGCGAGCCGCGCGATTGTCTTCTACCAACAGCACGCTGGCAGCGGCATTGGGTGGCCCAGCCGTAACACCCACGCTCGTGCTCGCGGGCGGCGCCGGCCGATCCAACAGGTGGCGAACGGCATGGGCCAGCTCCTCGCGCGAGAATGGCTTGTTGACGATCTCGTCTTCACCGCCGAGTTGACCTCTGGCGAGTAGTTCTTCGGTGGGGTGGGCGGACATGAACATGACGCGGATGGCTGGTCGCAACGCTCGAACGCGTTCGGCGAGGAGCCGGCCGCCCCCGCGGGGCATGACCACGTCCGTGAGCAGAAGGGCGAATCCTTTGGAGGGGTTGCCCTGGAGCACTCGCAGCGCGTCGTCCGGATCGCTGGCAGTGACCACCTCGTAGCCCAGAGTCTCCAGGTAGTGCCGAACCGTGAGGCTGACCAAGGGTTCGTCGTCGACGAGCAAGACGACCTCTGCGCCGCGCGGCAACGGCGCGAGCTCGAGATCTGGGGCAGGAGCAGGTTCTGACAAGCATGGGAACAGCAGCTCGAAGGTGGTTCCGTAGCCAAGGGCGCTGTGCAGATGAATGCTACCGCCGAATTGTTTTACGATGCCGTACACCGTGGACAGTCCAAGCCCCGTGCCTTTCCCTTGCTCCTTGGTCGTGAAGAAGGGCTCGAAGACGCGTTGACTGGTCGCGGCGTCCATGCCTGGGCCGTCGTCGGACACCGAAAGCTTCAGGAAACTCTTCGCGCTTGCGAGCCCGCTCCGCTCGGTCACCTCCGACGCCAAGTTGGTCTCTTCGAGTCGGATCGCGATGCAGCCGCCATCGACCATGGCATCTCGGGCATTGAGCACCAGGTTGACCAGTATTTGCTCCAGTTGTCCGGCATCTCCCAAAGCGTAGCGGGAACCCGTAACAGGCATCAGCAAGAGTTCGACGCGGTCACCGGCCAACATCCGGAGCAGGCCTTCCATCGCACGCAGGACCCGTCCGAAGTCCAGCGGCTTCAAGTCGACTTGCTGCTTGCGGCTGAAACTGAGGAGCTGTTTCGTCAGGCCCGTGCCGCGTTTGGCAGCTTCGCTGAGTTCTTGAATGTAGTGCGCCGCCGGTGAATCGGCGGGCAGCGACCGCAACGCCAGCGTTGCGCAACCCAGCACCCCCATCAACAGATTGCCGAAATCATGGGCCACGCCGCTCGTCAAAGTGCCGATCGCCTCCAGCTTCTGCGAGTGGCGAAGTTGGTCTTCGAGCGCTTTGGAGTGGGTCAAGTCCCGTACGAACACCGCCAAGACCCTGCGCCCATCTACGCTGAGCCGCGTGACGGTCATGTGCACCGGAAACGGCATTCCGGTGCCCTTGCGGGCGACGAGTTCGTGCCCCATGTCCCGCGCCTCGCTATCGTCGTGGTCGAGGTCCCGTTGCACGTAGACGCCGTGTTCGTGATTGAGTTCGGGCGGAATGAGCAGGGCGAGGGGTTTGCCCAGCAGTCCTTGCGCGGGCAAGCTGAACATGCGCTCGGCAGCAGGATTCAGGGACTCGATCCGCCCTTCGCTGCCAATGGTGATGATACCGTCCACCGCCGAGTTCACGAGCGAGCGAAACCGGGCTTCACTTTCGTTCAACGCCCGTTCCGCGACGTAACGGCGGGACGACTCCGCCAGGCGTTCGCGTTCACCCAGCGTCTCCACCGTGATGTCTCGGACGGTGGTCAACGTGTGCGGCATATCACCGATCGATACCAAGTCGAGGTTGAACGAGAGCACTTGAGTAGCCCCCGTCTTCGTCGTGCGGATACACTGAAACTCGTGAACGGCTCCTCGTTTTTGCAGGAGGTTGTGAAGGTACGCGAGTTCGTTAGGCGTGCTGATCCCGAGTTCGGCGAAGGTCTTGTTCACGAGTTCTTCCCGCGTGAGCTCGAATAGACGCAAGAACTCGTCGTTGGCCGCCACTTGCACGGCGTCGGCCACTCTCGTCAGGGCGATCGCGAACGGCGAGTTGTCGAAGATGGCCTGATACAGCGCTTTGCTCTCGCGAAGCGCGGCTTCGGCCTCCCTCTGAGCCGTCACCACCTCGGTGAAGAGGATGATGCCTCCAACCTCTTGGTTGGCGTTTCTCCAGGGGTGGATTTCCCACCGAATCCAGTCCACGCGGCCATTGGCTCTGAGGAGGTAGTCTTCCACCCCATGAAGCACCTCGCCCGCGAGCCCACGCCGATGCATGACTTTCCAGTGTTCCGGCATATCGGGGAAGACTTCGTAGATACTGCGTCCCACCAACTCGGCGTCACCGAGCTTGTAGTCTTCAATCCAGCGGCGGCTGGCAAGAAGGTAACACATTTGGCGATCGAACATCGCGATGGCAGCCGGAGCGTGTTGAAGGAACAGGCGGAACCGCTCTTCGCTCGCGCGCAGCGCCTGCTCGAGTCGCTCGCGAATCGATGCTTGCTGAGTGGCAGTCGGTGTCGTCGTCTCCACTTCCGGTGTCATGGTCGGAAGTTACTTTTTGTCTGCTGCTGTCGTCAATCGTGGAGCTCGCTGCAAAAGGTGCGTTAAGCGAAGAATCTTTCGGATTATCTGGGGTAACCTAAAGCGGTTATCGTGCAGTTGGTGGCCGCAAGGCATCCAGTTCAATGGTGTGGAGGCTGGGTGACGCGGAGTCGTTGGGTCAAGCCAACGTCGCGGCGAAGTGGGGCCACGGTGCGTGCGCGCGTGGTTATGGTTTCGAGCTGCCGCTCACGGAATGTGCACGTTCGAAACTCAACGGTGGAATACGTGGAAACGGTCACTCGCCGTATCGAGCAGTAGCGAACAGCGGAAATATGGCTGTGCCGGCGGCGCGCAATGTCCACGTGGTCAATCTGGCCATGGCCGTGTTAACCTCGTTTCATGGCCGCGCCCTCTCGCCCGCGTTCGCTGCTCCCGTGGTTGGGGTTGGCTGCTTCAGTCCACGCGCTGATTTGGGTGGCTTGGCGCGAGCGCACGAGTTCGCTGGACGAACAGCCCTCACACGACGCTGTCAGCGAGATGGAGCTCGAGCTGTTGCCGCTCGACGAGCCGCGTCCGCTCGCCGTCGTGCCGCCAGCGCCAGCGCCCCTCGAGCCCGAGGTCCCGCCGGTTTCGTCGCGGCCACGGACGAACGAGGGTGGCTCGTCGCAGGCAGGCTCTTCGAACGAGCGCAACGCTGCGGTGTCTAGCCCGACTCCGGTGGAGGGCGTCGAGCAAGTGGCGTCCGACAAGGAGCCTTCGCTGGCCGCGCCGGAAAGCGGCCAGGCTACGCCGACTGTCGTTCCGCAGGCGAGCGCAACGGCAGGGGCGTCTTCGTCACCACCAGCTTCGGTGTCGCCGGCGGACCGGCTCGCGGCTTTGGGTTACGGGGCGCCGAATGCGGCAGCCCTGAAACCCTATCTCGACGTCTCTCCGACCGTACTTGCCGAAGAGCGTCTGAATCAACATCTCGTGCAAGCGATCGTCGACGACGATCGGGATCACAGCCTTGGCATCGAAGGACCGGTAACCAATGCGCTGCACACCGGCGCGATGAGCGTCGTCGTGCCGAAGTCGTTGTCCAAGGTGGCCATCACGATTGGACGTGACGGCAAACTCGCCGACTTCCGTATCATCGAAACGAACCGCGACGCGCGTGCATTGAAGGCGTTGGGTGAGCGTGTGAAGAACCTGCTCGCGAACCAAACCGTACGCGTGCCAAACGGGCACGCGATGGAGTTCATCTACGAGATCCGGTCCGACGTGCTCTTGCCGAGCGGGCGCGCGCCGGGCCTCGGCGTGGACGTGCTGGGACTCCCAGTGAAGAAGGCACCGGACGAGAAGTCGTCGAAGATTTCGATCCTCACGCCGACACTCGAGTTCAAGTCCCAGAGTTTGCCCGACCCAGACCACAAAGGGAAGATCAAGCAGACCCCGCCGCAGCTCGTGTACGGGAAATCGTTGCTCGGGCTCGACGCCGACCCGGTCGACATCGGCGCCAACGCGCGTCAAGTCGTGCGCACGCGTTTGATTCGCCAACGCGTTTTGTGAGCGTTGGCGTTCGCGCCTGTCACAGGGTCAGCGTTTGGTCGGGGCCCCGCCGACCGTCACTCGTTGCGACTGGACAACTCGACGTTGGCCGTTGGTTACGGTGACGGTCTGTACGTCGTATTGTCCGGGAGGGACCGGGACGCGGGTTTGGATCGTCGATTCGCAGACGCAACGGCAAGGTTGACCCGTTAGTTGTTCTTCGATGGTTACCACGTGGCCGTCGACGCTGGCTTGGGCCTTGCCCTCGAGACAACACGCGTGGTGCAGCGTGTGCGTCACCAACACGCCGTTGCCCTGCGCGGTCGCTCGCCACGTTTCGCCACCGCCTGCTTTCGTCCCCGTCGAACGGTTGGGAGACCGTTCAGTTGGGGCCTGAGCCAAGCAGCCGCTGATCTTCGAGCTTTCGCGATTGGACGCGAAGTCCACCGAGCCAAAGCTGGGGTTCGAATCGCCGTTGGACGTCGGTGCCCCCGGTGACGCGTTCGGCGAAGGAGCCGCAGAGCTCGGGGCTGGTCCCAGAGCTAACGGCCAACCGTTGGGAGTCATGGCGCTTCCCTGGTTAGCCGTGTGTCCCTGGTTAGTTGGGCCGCCAGTCGAGGCGGTGGGGGCGGCGGTTTGCAGAGCATCGCTCGGCGCAGCTGGCGGTGAGGTGAGCGCGGTATCGCCCACTGCTGCAGTGGTTGACGCCGCGCTGGCGGTCGGCGACGGCGAGTCCACGACGGGGTGGGGCTGAGCGCCCGGTGTTGCGGGCTGCGGTTCCGACTTGCTGCAAGCGACGCTGGCGCCGCTCGCGAGGAGCACGGCGGTGACCCACGTCGAAGCGCGGCTCGATGGGTTCGATGCAGGGCGCCGCTCTGAAACGGCGCCCTTCGTCCGAGAGGATTCTCTAGTCATGAAGTGAGTACCCACACTACACGCGCTGGTCAAAGCTCTCCAACGCCGAGCACCATGTCCGTGTTGCCGCCGAAGTCCGCGATTTCCAGCGCCATGACCACCGAGGTCCCGGCCTCCAGCGGCTCGAAGGAGAACGCGATCTCACCATTGGCCAGGTCGAACACCGTGTCCAACGGCACCTCCGCCGACTCGCCGTCGTTAGTGATGGTGGGCAAGATGGGTTGCAGCGTGCCCGAGGCCGGGACCTCCACCTCGCCCACCGCGCCTTCGATTTCGCCGTAGTAGGCTTGAGAGATCAACTCGAAGTTGGAATTCAGTACGAACTGGTAATAGAGGTTGTATTGCCCGTCGTACAACACCGGCGTCGTGAAGCTGTAAGTGTCCGACTCGGAGGAATACTGCTCGTAGTAATAGAAGGGAGCCACGACGTCACCTTGGTTGCCAACGAGTGCAGTGAGGTCCCACGCTCCCAACGCTTGCTCGGCGTCCCACGCGCCGTCGTTGCTACCGAGGAACACCAGGCCGTCTGGCAGCGATAGACCGAAGCTCAACGTCGCGCTCACGAGCTGCTGCGCCGTACCCTCGGCGAGATCGCCAGAGATGTACAACAGACCCGTCTCGACGTCGTAGCCGATGTCACCGATCTTGTCCGGGTTCGTGAAGCCTGCCAGCGCCGGCAATTCCTCGCCAGCGTCCAAATACGAGTTCAGGTACCGTTGCCACTCGGAGATGCCCGTGAGACGCGCGTACGACGCGTCGTACGCCGCTGGGCTCGCGGGGAAATACAGGGATAACCCGTGTGAGTAGCCAGCATCCGGGCCCTGATAGGCAGACAACACCACCTCGTCGAGGGCCGCGAGCACGGCCTGACTCGACTCTGCGACGTCGGTCTCGGCGTCGGCCAAGTCGCGCGCGAACTGCCCGAGATCGACCAAGCCCTTGCTGTGGCTGCCGGCGAACTCCGGCGTGCGCGCACGCACTTGTCCCACCGTTTGGGGGCTCACCTCGGCCATGTCTTCTGCCAACTGGCTGAGGGCTCCGGTCACCTGATCGAGCTCGTCCAGGTTCACGAGCGACAACGTCGCGTTCCGCGTTTCGCCGACGTGCGGACCATAGCGGCGCACGATCTCGGCGCCAAACGTGGCAGCCGACGCAGAAGGATCGGCGGACAACACCTCGAGCGCCGACCAATCCCACCCCGAACCCGGCTCCAACTCTTGAGAGGCGAGCAACAACGACGCGTAGGGACGGACCGCCTGCGCCGTCTCTAGGGTTGCCATCAGACACGCGTCGAATCCGACCAAGTCCAGCTTCACGTCGCGGTTGGCCGCTTCGAGCCCGGCCGCGATGCCGCTCGCAATTTCCGGTAGCTCGAGCCCGTCGTGATCGTCGGAGTCGTCTGGGCCGAACAAGTCCCACCCTCCGCCGTGATCCCAAAACACGAGGCCGTAGTGCCCGGTGTTGCCCTGCTTGACGCCCCACTCGACGAAATCCGCGAGCGTATCGGCCGAGCCCATGTTCACCTCTCCCAAATCATCGAGGATGCTCGTGTCCTCGTAGCTCACTCGAAAGCGCATCGCCCCGGTGAAGTCGCCCGCGGGGCCAAGGTCGACGTCCGTGTAACCCGGACTGGCTCCGTCGACCGCGCGGTCGAGTTGGACCAGCACGTTGAGCTTCGTGTTGTTGGGGACGTTCAACATCTCGACGAAATCTTGCAACGCGAAGTATTCGAGATCGTTGTCGCCGTTCATGTAGACGAGGATCGTCCAAGAGTCTTCGGCGTCTTCACCCACCGGGGGCAAACCCGGCGGCGGCTCGTTTGGTGTCTCACCCCCGGTTCCCGCGTCGCCGGTCGCGCCGCCATCCGTTCCCTCCTGGGGATCGTCCTTCGTGTCTTCGCCGATGTCTCCGCCCGCGTCGGTGTCATCGTCTCCGCCGTTCGCTGCGCCGCCGTCGGCTTCGGGGCTGCCGCCTTCCGACGTCTCCGGGTCGTCGCCCTGGTCGACCGGTTTGCCGGGTTTTCCCTCGTCTGGGGGCGTATCCGTAGCGGCAGGGTCGTCTGCCTCGCTGCAGCCGATGGGCAGGGTTAACAGTGAGTAGGTGCTGAAGAGCGCGGCGATGATTCGTTGATTGGCGAAGAAGCGATGGTACTTGGATGCGTATGACATAGGAGAAGCTCTCGGCGATGCGCCGAGGTGGTGGCCAATTCCTGACACGCGTGTCGCAGGGCAGCAAGCGCGCCGCGGCATTCCCCCATCGACCGGCCGTTGAGCCCTCGGCGTCGGGCTATGCGTTTCTACGTCGGCTGAAACCGCGTAGGTATTGGCTCCAAATCGAGCCAGCGTCTCCTCGACTGCACCACAATCGAGCTGTCGTCGTCACTGGAGTGAAGGCGTCTGCCAGCCAGCCCATTGGTCTGCCGCGAACTGCTCCTGCGTCTTCCAGAAGTCGGTCGAAACGTCCTCGCCGAGGAGGAACTTCCTCACGAACGCTTCCAAGGCCGGGACCTCGCTTTGGGCGTACGAACAGTGCGTGTGGCTGCTCTCCTGGTATCCGATGTTCGGTTTCGCGCCGAGGGCCTCGTAGACTGTGCGCCCGGCGTGCATGGCTTGGTCGCTGCTGTTGATGCCGAGCCACTCGTATTGCGGGTTGCCGAGGCCGAGCAGGCCGCGCGGCGCGACCATCGCGATCAACTGGTGGTGGTCGATAGGCAACTTGTCGACGTTCGAGGTGAACTGACCGAGCGCTTCGGCAAACCAGGGCTGCTCGGTGTGCGCGCTCCTCATGGTCTGCACCTTGTCACGGCCGCCGTCGTCCACTTCCGAGACGCGCCACGCGGCGACCCCGCCCGAGCCCGACTCTTGAGGGATGGTGAGCGCGATGCGCGCGTCGAGCGCGCCGATCATCAACGCGCCTTTTCCGTTGCGTGAGCAGCCCGTCACGCCGAGGTGCTTGGTATCGATGTTGACGTCGGGGGTTACCTCGAGGGCATCGATCAGGCGGCTCACGCCCCAGGCCCACGCGAGCAGAGCGCCCGCGTCCACTTTGCCGTTGAAGTCGAAGAACTGGCCAGTGCCGCGTTTGCCGCTCTGGTTGCCCATGGCGTCGTTGCCGAAGTTGATGGTGGCTACGCCCAGGTCCTTGATCGTGTTCTGCGGTAAGCTGCCGCCCGCCAAGCCGATCATCGCCGGGTAAGGTCCCGTGCCGCCGGTCGGGTAGGAGATGGATGCCGAAAACGTGAGCGTCTTGCCAGCGCCGTCCGAGACCGTGACTTCGATGCCGTTGCCGGACTTGGCGCCGGTGACCGAAGCGGGCTTCGGCGGCTTGATTCCCGCCTCCCATTTTTGCAGCATGGCGCTGATCTCGGCGCGGCGACATACCCACTGAGCGCGAGTGGTTACCGGCGTGCCGTCCATCATGACGAATGGGTCCGGCAACTTCTCGATCGCCTGGAGGGATCCGAAATCCCCGAGGTCGGGGATCTGGCAGTTGGCTCCCGGCGTTTCGATGCCCTCGAGTTCGGTGTCGGAAGCGCCTGGACCAGGTGGGCTAGTCGTTTCGCCTGCGGAGTCCGGCTGTTCACTGGTTACGGAATCTTCGCCCGAACTCGCCGCGGTCGGTGGAGTGTCGGGAACCGGCGTCGGAGGATTGACGACGGGCGGCGGAGCCGCAGGTGGTTGTCCCGCCGTTGGAGGCACCGACGGTGGTTGCCCCGCGGAGGGCGGTGGCGTTACCACGGGAGCGCCCGCCGTGCCCGTCGGGGCGACGGGCGCGCCAGGCGTCGAGGGCGTAACGGAGGTCGGGCTCGTGGTGCCAGATGACGCCGATTGGGTCGTGCCGTCAGGTGTATCACTCTCGCCTGCGCACCCCGGCATGAGAAGCAAGAGGGAGGATACGGCGGTGAACGCCTCGATGCGGCCGCGGATCGTCGATGCGACGCGGGGTGGCTGAACTTTGGACATGATGGCCCTCGAGTTTTGAAGCAGGTGCTGTTCGCCCCGCTCAGGAGTTGTCACGAGGTTATCAGGTTCGCGATCCGTGTCAGTGGCTCTGCGCGTTGGCAGTGAACAACGCGACTTTTGTTTGGAATCATCGGTTGTGGGCACACCCAGAAACAAGAAATCGAAACACTGAAATCGACGCGACGGCGTGCGGGATGTTGGGGGCTACGCTGGATATCATGGGCTACGCTGGGTGAGCCAAGCGCCGCGGAAACGGTTCCAGTTCCGCGCCCCCGCAAAGCGCCGTCGCCCGCGGAGTAACGCGGTGCGTCGGTTGGGTACACTTCGCGCGCGGCATCCGAGCGAGCCTCACTTGGGTCGTCTCTTCGGCAATTGTCTCTTCGGCGGCTGTCTCTTTGCTGGGAGGGTAGCCGAGAACCGTTTTTTTTCGATCCGAACCGGGGCGCGGCTCGTAGTTCTGGTCACGAACTCTTCGAGAACAGGGGAAAGAATGAACAACATCGAGACCGTGCAGGCTATTTATCGAGCGTTTGGCAGAGGCGATGTGAGCGCCATTCTGGAGCGCATCGACCCAGACGTGGAGTGGGAGCACGACGCGGTGGACCACGGTATTCCGTGGCTCGTGCCCCGGCGGGGGCGCGAGGCGGTTGCCGGCTATTTCCAGTCTCTTTCGGCGCTGGAGATCCGGCGCTTCGAGCCGACGCACTTTCTGGCCAACGACACCCAGGTTTTTGCGTCGCTTCGCGTGGAAGCTACGGTGCGCGCGACTGGCCGCGAGTTCAAGGATTTCGAGGGCCACCTCTTCAGCTTCGATGCCCGCGGGAGGGTCGTACGCTTTCGACACTTCGTCGACACGTGGCAACACTTGACGGCGAGCCGCGTGTGAGGGGTTAATGTGGCCGCGCTTGCCTATGTCTCGTCTTGCCCGGTGTCATCGCGGTTCGAACCCGACGTATCGTCGTGTATGGGCCACCATTCACGGCGGTCGTTACCAATGATCGAGCCCGAGGCCAAGCTCGCCGAGACGGCACGCGTGCGAAGCGAGCCCGATCCTCGCGATCACCAAATCTTGTTGTATCGCGTCGCGCGTGGCGACCGAGCGGCGTTGGCGTCGCTCTACGCCGAGTTCGCTCCGTTGATGTTGGGGCTCGCCTTTCGCATCGTTCGGGACAACAAGGACGCCGAAGACTTGATCCACGACGTGTTCGTCGAGGCGTGGAAGCGCGCCGGTGACTACGACCCTGCTCGCGCCACCGTGAAAACGTGGTTGCTCATGATGGTGCGTTCGCGCAGCCTCGACCGGGTGCGCTCGGCGCACTACCGGCAAGTGACGTCGGTTGCCAGCGTGCCCGACGTCGCCGCGACGAGCAATGACGTCGAGCTGGGAGAGCGCGATCGTCTTCACGGCGCGTTGATGCGTCTCACGCCGGAGCAGCGTGCCGTGCTCGAGCTGGGCTACTTCGAAGGACTGTCGTCGCGTGAGATCGCGAGCGTGCTGGGCGTGCCCATCGGAACCGTCAAGTCACGGGTCGCGGCAGCGTTGAGCCAGCTGCGCGTCTTGTTGGGGCAATCGGGGGAAAGTGCAGGTCAGTCATGAACATCAAGCCAACTTCCTCGAAACCAGCCGACCTCTCTGCGACGGACGACATGGCGAGTTCGGACGCTGTCGCGATTCCGGAAGAAAGGGCGTTGTCGGACGAAATGGCCAGGTTGGAGGAGCTCGCGATGCTCCAAATCGGCGCGGCCATCCCTATTCCGGACCCAGCGTTGCTCGAGCGCATCTACCAAACGACCAAGACCGAAGTTCGTTTCGACCGTTTTGCCGACGCCGTCGCCACGTTGCTCGATGTCTCGCGGCCGCGAGCCTTGGCCATGCTCGAGCGCTTGGAAGAGGAAACAGCGTGGGAGCGCGGGTTCTTGCCAGGTATGGTCCTGCAACACGCTACGGGTGGGCCCGCGGTGGAAGGCGCCGTTACGGGCTTCGTGCGACTTGCAGCAGGCGCGGTGTTTCCGGAGCACGAGCACCTCGGCACCGAACGCGTCCTGATCTTGCAAGGTCGTTGCCAAGACGGCGAGAAGAGCTACGGACCGGGTGACCAAGTAGAGATGGCCGCCGGAAGTGTACACAACTTCCGCGTCCTGCCGGGACCCGACTTCCTTTATCTCGCCGTAGTGCACGGGGGATTGAAGGTCGGCGGCATGGTGATCGGTCCCGACGACCCCCGCGCTTGAAGCGGAGGTGCGGGCCGCCGGTGAAGACGGCCCCGTCGTCCTCGTTTATTGCTCGGTAACCGGAGCCCCGCCGTCTACTGCTCCGGGCTCGCAACATAGGCCGCCTTCCACGAGCGGGAGTAGTCGACCCATCACCGTGTAGTTGGGGGGGCAACCTTCTTGCAGTAAACTGCCGTCGCCGGGATCGGTGAAGACCTCGCCGCCCTCGGCCTCGCAGGCTCCTACCTCTATCGATCGCAGCCGACATGCAAACGGGTCCTCCGCTTCGCGACAGTCGTAGTCGGGATCCCCGCAGCTCGTGACGGGCTCGAAATGCTCGGGGCACAAGCTTGCCAAGGGTGACGCACACCACAACCCGTTGTCGAGCTGCGTGCACTCGGTTACCCCGGCCGGGCATGCTTGCTCCCCCTCGACGAGCAGCCCGCCGCTACACAGCGCCGTGCGCGGACCCCGCCCGCAATATCGATCTCCTTCGGCGGTGCAGCTGTCGAACAACCCGATGCATTCGGTGATGTCGTCGAGCAGCCCGTCGCAAACCGTCACTTGCGGGTAACACGGCCCATCTTCCACGGCGACCCAGTTGCCCGCATCGCAAATCAGAGCGACGCCCTGCACACAAGCGGAACCGACGTCACTGCAGGCACATCCGGGGATGTCCCCGCCGTAGGCTTGGTCCAGGTTTTCCGTCGGAGAGAAACATGGTGCGATCGGGCATCCTGGTGCGGCGCAGCGTGAGTCCTGGCAGTCAACCGCCGTCCAACCCGAAGGCGTGGTGGTGGTCGGGAACTGGTAGCAGAGGGCGTCACCTGGATCGAGGGCGCAGCTGAGGGCAGCGTCCCCGCTGTCTTTGGGGGCGCAGCCTACCGGCTTTGGCATCGCGCCACAGCTGTTGAGCGCCAAGCCCTCGATGGGCACGCAACCTCGAGTCTCACAGTCGTCCGGTTCGAGCGCGGCGCACTCGGCGTCGGTGGGAGTCGCTGGTGGCGGATTCACGCACGCGACGGGGACACACGCGCCCGAGGTGCACGTGTAGCCGTCTCCGATGTCCGAGCAATCATCCTCATCGTCGCAGCTCGGCGTGCACACGCGTCTCGGCTCGACCTCGGCACACGCCGTGGTTTCGTTGGGGACGAACGGGACCGCGTCGGCGCACTTGGCGTCGGGGTGCAGGTGAGTGCAGTCGTCGTCGTTCCTGCATGTCTCCGTGCACGCGCCGCTGGCGCAGATGCCGTCTCCACACTTGGCATCTTTGGTACAGCCGCTCAGCCAGTTGGTGTTGCTGCCGTTGCCGACGTTGTTCGAAGTGCTCCTGGCGCCACACGCGGCGGACAAGAAGACGAGACTCAAGAGTGAAAGCGAGCGCAGTGTGTTCATGTTGACTCTCCGGACTCGGCGCCGAGTGCAGCCGCGTCGTCGATGTTTTGCCCAAGGTAAAAGGTGACCACGAGGCGGTCGCTGTCCGTGATCGGATGTCGATCGTTGTACGTGCCGACCTTGTGCCAAAGCTCGTTGGCGACCTGGCGGGTTTGCCGCAACAAGTCGAGGACCTCGTCTTTGTGAGGATGGCGCGCGGACAACTCGAAGCGGAGGGTAGCGCCTCCCACGAGCTCCGCGGCTCGTTCACCGCTGGCTTTGAGCGCCAGCTTGTTCGCGATCGCCGTCGTTACCGCCTGAAAGTGGTCGAACACGGCGCTCTCCCAACCAAACTGCGCATCGACGGGGATCTGAAAGGTCGAGGCTTTGACGCAGCCGCTGGCAACGTCGAGCGTAGCGCTCCCCTCGGAGACGAGTGTATCGAGCGCCTCCGCGAGCGCTTCGGTGCTTACTCCGAGCCGTTGTTCCAAAGCACTGAGCGCAATACCGGGATTGCGATAGATCTCGCCGAGCGCCATACTGACCAACGTCTGGCCGTCGCTCTCGCGAGTCAATTTCTGACGTTCTGCCTCGGACGTCACGCCGTAGAGCGTCGCGTCGTTGGTGCCCGTGGCGTAGACGAGACCGCTCTGCAGCAGGTCCGTGAGCACGCCGATGGTCTCACGTTCGCCGTCGCGGTGAAACCGCTTGAGGACGGTGGTGCGGGTGGCCCCGCCTTCACGCTCGATGAACTCGAGCACCGCTTCGAACAACGTCTTACCTTGCGTCGTCGAACTCTGCGCCAAACGTTGGGTCTTCTTCTGATAGCCGCGTAAAGCTAGCCCGAACATGTCGGCGACCACCTTGCGCGCCACGCCTTGCGCCTCAATCTCTCGCGCCAGTTGCAGGAAGACTTGGTCGGCGATGTGAGCCAAGGGTGCTCGCACACCGGCTGAGGTGGACAGCTGGGCGATCAGCACGGTCGTTTGCCGCATGATGTTGTCGATCAGCACCTTGACGTTCATGAGGACTCCTTCGATTGCTCAATATCCCATGGACGTTCGCGCTGGCGAGGTGGCCCGGCGTTCGCCCCGGTAGGGGCGCACGCCCAGAGAACGAGCTCGAGGACGGTCGCGTTGAGAAAAACCGCCCGCCAGGCAGGGATGAAGCGATCGTCTTTCGCGGAGGGTCGCCGGCTTTCCCGGTCGCTCACCTGTTGCACTGGTCGCGCGTTCGGGGTGCCGCCGTCAGGACCCCCGGTCCGCAGCAGCCGTCCGGTCCCCCCTGGACTCAGCAGACTACGATTCGGCTAGACGGTGCTTCGAGCCTTCGCCAGCCCGGTCGAGCGCCAGCTTGAACAGGACGGGACCGATCACCTCGTTTAGCGCAACGGCGGCGATTACCAACGACTGGAACTCGGCACCCCATGTAGGGAACGTCCGCGCGACGACCACACACAAGCCGAGGGTGAGACCTGCTTGAGAGATCAGCGCCGACCAGCCCCAGCGGCGTAACAAGGGAGGATCGCGGGTCAAAGAGCTGGCGGCACGCGCGCATGCAATTGTTACTATCGCACGCACCACGCACAGGGCCAACGCCAGAGGCCATAACTTTGCCACGAGCGGGATATTCAAGTGCGCGCCGGCTGTCGCAAAGAATACGACGAAAACGACACCGCTTGCGCGCTCGACGGCGTGAAGCAACCGCGGCCCCTGATGCGTTAAGTTGCTAACGACGAACCCTGCCGTCAGCAAGGACAGCAACGGGTCGATGTGCACGTAGCGCATGAACTCGGAAACCACGAAACCCAGGAGCAGGAGCACGAGCACAAGGCTGTGACCCACCAGCTTCAGGTAGAGCGCTAGTAATAGTCCCAACGTCGTGCCAATGGAGACGCTCCCCAGGAGCTCGTGACCGAGGTTTTGAAGTTGAGCAAGTTCTATCCCCGAAGTCCCTTCGATCAATGGCCGAGCGAACAGCATCGCAATCGCCATCATCACGACCACGGCGACGTCGGACGCCATGACGGAGGCCAATGAATACGTGGTGAGACGGCCGGCGGCTTTGGTCTGACTCAAGACGCCCAGGCACGCCGAGGGGCTGCGGCTGACCGCAAGTACTCCCCACAAAATGGCGACACCCATCGTGCCTTTGACCGGCCAACCCTGCAGGAATGGGACATATCGTGAGAGTGCGAAGAACACCCCCGAGAGCACCACGAAGCCGACCACGCTTTGGATTGTTAGCGCCACGGCTACACTTCGACCCACCTCTCTCAGAGTGTCGAGTCGCAGCTCCGCGCCGCCCGCGAGCGCAATCAGCGCCAGCGCCAACGTGTTGACGGGGGATAGATGATCGACGGTCTCTAGGTCCAAGACCTTCAACACATGGGGACCGGCAACGACGCCAGCGGCGAGGTACCCGGAGAGGTGCGGTAGACCGGTAACCTCCAGCAGTTCGCTCAGAAGGATGCCCAAGATCAGGAGGAATCCCAAGCCGGCAATCACGCCGAACTGAGTGTCGAGACTTGTCGCGACTCTGGAAGCCACTACGCCGAGCCCGAGCACTATGCCCAGGGCAAGGAGCTGTATCAAACGGTAACTCGCGCCGGCGTGCGCGTGCGCATCTGAGGACACTACTGTGCTCCTTCGACTGGTTGAGGTGCAGGGGGGAGCTTCGACGAGCGCTCCGATTGATCGAGCCGACGGAGCGTCAGTTGACCGAGAATCTCGTGTACGGCCAACGCGAAACACGCCCACAGCAAGAGCGGCATGTGCAGTGGGCTAGCTTCACCACGCAGGCTCGATTCGGATCGCAGCGCCAACGGCAACGCAGCCGGCATCGTCAACAGGAGGCCGTAGGAGGCACCTAGTCCAGGTTCATCCGTGCCGATGCGTGCGAACCATCCCGCCGTCATGACGACCAGCGTCCGTGCAAAGAGTAAAGCGCCCAGAGCGGCCGCGACAGGGAGCGTGATCTCGGCGCGCAGGCTTGCTCCCAGCAGGAGGGCCACAGGTAACAACACCGGCCGTTCCGTCGTCTCCGTCAGCTGCTGCAACGCGGGGCGCACCGAGTGAAACGGTGACAACGTGAGGCCTATGAAAAACAAGGTGCACACCGCGCTGAGCCCCAGATGGATGCTGAAGCCAGCGCCCAGAAGGGTCGTGCCCAAGATCACGCCCCACGCTTGTTCCGCGTGTACGAACCGACTGATTAAGCCCGCAGTGATCAGGCCGAGCAGGGCTCCGACGACGATAGGCGCCAGAACCGACCCAGTCAGAACCCACCACAGCGGCTTGCTAGCCGTCCAATGACTTCCGAAACCAAAGAGCACCATCGCAGCAACGACAGGAAAGAAGGCCAGGATGCGGCTTGAATTCAGAACGAGCGCCCGCGTGCCGTCTGACACGGCGTAGCGTGTCAAGATCGAAGAAGTGCTTGCTGGCGTGGCGAACGGCAGGGTGGTCAACATCGCGAGCACCGCGTAACCCTTCTCCGAAGGCGCTTCTGGCAAGACATCTGGATCGAGTAACCACACCCCACTGAAGAGCGCCATGATCAGGCCGGCCACTAGCAGCCCGAACAGGATTCCTCGCCCTAGTGATGACCATGATGGCGTTAGGTCCGGAACGTGCCATCGACTACCCGCAACGAAACCCAGCCAACCCGCCCCGACCAGCGCAACAGGTTCGAAGAGTTCCGCCCACGAACGCTGAATCAGTCCCAGCAAGAGTGGCCCCAAGACGAGTCCCAGAATCACGTGTTCGATCCCGGAGTTGGTGGCGATTCGATACTTTCCACGCCTACCAAGGCTGCTGCCCAGGTACGAGAGAAAGAGCAAGCCGACGAGCAGCGTCATTGAACCGGTCACGAGCGTACCTCGGCGTCGTCCATCAGGGACTCGACGCTTCCCTGACGTACATGTACGCCTGAAGCAGTTAGTTGGTCTACGATGCTGGTCAAAAGCTCGGAACCCGACGTGGCCGTCAGGGTACCCCGTAGTTGAAAGCGGCGTGCCGTCTCATCGAACGAGACCAAGCCCACGTCGCGTGCCACCATGAGTCGGCTTGCGGCCAAGTCCAAAAGTTCGACCAGCGTGCGAGTCGGCTGGTCTGACGTGAGTTCGACCGTAACCCTCACCGGTGACGCATCGTCGAGTACGGTTAGCGGTGTGCGCAGTAAGTGAAGGGACGGAACGTGTACGTCTTCGCCTCGTGCCGTGAGCAATCTCAACTCTAGGAAGCCGAGCTGCTGCAGGCGACCTCGCTTGTCTCCAATGCGGAGCAACACACCTGGATGTAGCCGCCTCCCAAAGAGATATACTGCTCCGACCGTGGCTGACGCCAACACTGGCACGGCCGCCAGGGCGAAGGCCAGCAATGCCAACATGCCTGTGCGTGCGACTGAGCCGTCTGACGCGCCGGTCACTGCTGGGGCGACGAATGCCAACGCCGACACGACGATGGCGACTCGCAAGAGGATGCTCGTCGGGGCTGCCAAGTCGGCCGGCACCCAGGCCAGCTGCGTCTCACGCCTAGCCACGCTTGCGAACAACACGTCCACGAACCGCACGACCACCCACGTCGCAATCGCGGCAACGGACGCCACGACCATTACCGGCAAGGTCGAAGCTAGTCGAGTGGCCAGGTCCGACACGGGACTGAGCACCAGAGTCGCGAGCTTGCCAGTGTATCCACGCGTCGCGTCGAACATGGATAGCGTGAGGGCGAGCCAAGCGTACGCCACGGCCAAGCGGATCAGCCAAGAGAAGAGCGTGACAGCGATGACGGCGGTGCTCTGTACCATCTCTGGCCGCACCAACTCGAACTGCAAGATACGCAAGGTCAGTGTGTCGCCGCGCTCCTCGGCCCATGTCCTAGCGCGCGCCCCGAGCTCGCCAATCCGGCGCAAGAGCAACATCGCGATCAGTCCGAAGAACACCACCAGCGAGAGTGAGAACGCTCGTTTGGCAATGCGCGCCCGCTGTTGTTCGGCAGCTATTGCCTCTGTCAACGTAACGCACACCGCGTCGGCGTAGACTTGGAGCGAGTCGTAGGCTTCGGCTCTCGCGTCTTCGACAGTCAGTGTGAAGGCTGGCCGATCGCCAATGTACACAACGATCGCGTTGGCTTCGGCGCGCTGGCGGATCTCTTCCGGCTGGGGACTTGCGGCCGCGGTTGCCAAGACCTTGTTGGCTTGCGCAGCGCGTTCACGTGCCGGCACGCCGCGTAATGGCTCGCTGAACTCGAGCAGGGTGCGTTCACCGACAACCACCGCTGCCCGATCGGTCGTTGTCGGTGCGTGGTTGTCTGCACGGGCCTCTCCCACCAGCACTAACGCCCAGGTCCATACACTCAGCAATACGACCAGCCGCCGCAATTCGTGCAGGATGCTCACATCGACCAGCCTCCCAGACGTTCCTGCCGACGTCAAATGCAGAACGTCTGAGAGGTCTGCGAGGCTGTATAAACCCGGTAGCGACGCGCGTTTACTTTGACATTGCGTTCCCGGCCGCGCGGTAGTGCGGCTGTGAGCCAACCTTGAGCTTCAAGAAGTCCTCGAACACATCTTCCGCGTG
>CBINDO010000043.1:0-39679 GCA_966249405.1 uncultured bacterium
CAGCCGCGCCCGGTAACGGCACCGACACGCCGGTCGTGGCAATGCCCGGCGCCACCACCATCGACAACGGCGACGGCACTACGACCATCAAGAACCCGGACGGTTCCGAGGTCACCGTCGACGCGGATGGCAACGTGGTCTCGCAAACCCCGGCTCCCGCGACGCCTCCGGATGACGGTAACCCTGCCGTGCCGACCCCCACCGTCACTCCGGAGTGCACTCCAGGCACCCCAAAGACGACCCAGATTCCGCGTCTCACCAACCTGCAATCCGCCAACCCGGGCGCTGACTTGATCGGCGTCGACTTGAAGTTGAGCGCGACGACGCTGGCCACCGAGAGCAAGGGCAACATGGACACGGTGACGCTCAAGGGCTTCCAAACCGCGGCAGCCACCATCGCCTCCACCATCATCACTGACGCAACGGCGCGCGCCAAGGTGATCACCTGCTCTACGAGCGACGTCGCGTGCGCGACTGAGGTCATCACGAACTTCGGTGCCAAGGTGTTCCGCCGTCCGCTCGCCACGACCGAAGTCGAAAAATAAGTGGCCGTGTTCAACGACACGACGCTCACCGAAACGGGTACCTTCGACGAGCAACTGCAGGTCGTGCTCGAGGCGATGTTCCAGTCGCCCTACTTCATCACGGTGACGGAAGTCAGTGAGACGGCCGGCACGGACCCCGCCGGCGGTCAACGGTACGCGTTGAACGACTACGAGGTGGCGGCGCGCCTCTCCTACATGTTGTGGGACACGACGCCCGACGATGCTCTCATGGCCGCTGCAAGCGCAGGTACGTTGACGACGGACGCTGGCATCGCGGAGCAGGCGTCGCGCATGTTGGCTGACGCTCGCGCTACCAAGTTGGTCGAGCGCATGCACGGCAACTACATGCGCATGGGCGCTGGTTCGCGTTGGGAAGGCTACAGCCGTGACGCCGCGACCTATCCTCTCTACAATGCCGACCAGGCCCCCGCGCTCTCCCGAGAGACTCTGGCGTTCGCCACCTCGGTATTCCAGAATGGCGGCACGTTCCAAGACCTGATGACGTCGACCAAGGGCTTCGTCAACGCCGACACCGCGCCGTTGTACGGGCTGAACGCGGCGGACTTTGGGGCAGACCTGAAAGAAGCGGATCTCGGCGCGGGCCGTCCAGGCATCTTGACTCGTGCCGGCTTCTTGGCGGCGAACGCCTACGGCAACCGAACCTCGCCGATCTTCCGCGGCGCGTTCATCGAGAAGTTCGTGTTGTGCACCACCATCGGCGATCCGGCGCCCGGCGCCGCAGCGACACCGCTCCCGCAGGAAGCCAACCTCGTCACCAATCGCCAGAAGACGGACGCTCAGACCGCGGCTGAGGAAGGTGGATGCAAGGCGTGTCACCACACCATCATCAACCCTGCCGGGTTTGCCCTCGAAGGCTTCGACGGAGTGGGCGGCGTGCAGACGATGGATAACGGCGTGGCCGTGGACACCACCGCCGACGTGTTGATCGACGGCAACATGGTGCGTGTGACGGGGGCCGCCGATCTCATGGCGGCGATCGCGAATTCACCTGGCGCCTACCAGTGTTATTCGAAAAAGTGGGTCGAGGTTGGCTACAACCGCGTGTTGTCGAGTCAGGACCAATGCACGGTCAACGACATCGCCTCGCGCATGAGCGCTGACGGTTACAGCGTCAAACAGCTCATCACCGACCTCGCCACGGTCGAATCGTTCCGTTACCGGGCCATCGAGAATTGAGCCACCGAGAACAAATCGAGAACAAGGAGTAACAACAGTGAAACGCAGAATGTTCCTTCAAGGTATCGGTGGCGCTGCTTTGGCTGCCCCCTACTTGTCGTCCCTCGCGCCGCGTCCCGCGCGCGCCCAGTCGGAGTTTCCGACCAACTTGCTCATCTACTTCACGCACAACGGCACGTTGCTCGACAACTACCGTTCGACCGAGCGTGCTGGCGCGCTGAATCTGGCGGGGCTGAGTACCTTCGCGGACCTCGTCGGCATGGAGTCCAAGTTGCTCCAAATCCGCGGCTTGTGGGGTGAACCCACGGCATTTAGCGGCGTGACGTACGAGGGGACGCAGATTTACTTCGACCCACATGACCAAGGCACGGCAAGCAAACTGACGTGTGCCCCCAACGACAACACCAACAAGTGGGCGCTCGGTATCTCGTTCGACCACTTCATCGCGGGTTTGATTCAGCCCGGCACCGACCCGCTGGTATGGTCACCGACGCCGGTTGGATTCAAAGACGTCAAGTCGATCCTCTCATACAAGGTCGCGGGTGACGGAACGGCGTTTACTCCCGAGAGCAATCCCGGCAAGTTGTACAGCAACCTCACCGGCTTGTTCACGACGGGGAGCACCGCCACGCCGACCACCGAGGCCGATTACAAGGTGCTTCGGGGTAAGAGCATCCTCGACCTCACCAACGACGATCTGAAGACGCTGCAAGGCAAGAACATGAGCGCCTCGGACAAGGAACGGCTCGCTGCTTGGGCCGAGCTGTTGCGCTCGTCCGAGTCGGTAGTCGTTCCCGTTGGTTGCAACGAGGACGTCGCGCTCGCTCTCGGCATCGACGAAGCTGCGGTGGAAGCCGCGGGTGGTAGCAGCGGTGGTGGCGGCGGTGGGTTTGGTGGTGGGGGTGGCGGCTTCGGCGGCGACATCGAGCTGCAGATGACGACCGGGATGGAGGTCATGCAGAAGCTCTCCGCGCTGCATCTCGTGTGCGGCGCCAACCGCGTCATCGTCCAGCACAACCAGAGCTTCATCACCTACGACTTCGCCGGTATGACCTGTACAGCAGACCACCACGGCTGTTCACATAGGACTGGTAGCGCTGCGGTGGGCGGCGACACCTACAGCCCGGAGACGTATTTGCCGCAGATCCAACAGATCGATACGTTCTTGGGTCAGAAGTACGCGCAGTTCGTCAAGTTGCTCGACAGCATTCCACAGGGCGACGGCAAACTGCTCGACTACAGCGGTTTGGTCTGGCTCCCGGAGTTGGGTGACGGCGAAAAGCACAACCAGGACGACTTGCCATTCACGATCGCCGGCAGCATGGGTGGTTTCCTCAAGCAAGGCGAAATCATCGACGTCGCGCCGGCACAGTCGGGGGGTGGTGGAGGCGGCGGCGGCTTCGGAGGTTTTGGCGGCAGCGGCATCCCGCACAACAAGCTGTTCGTGACTTTGGCGCACGCCCTCGGTCGTACCGAGGTCGAAACCTTTGGCGTCGGCGACTCGGACAACTGTGACGAGGGGTTCACGGACCCGGGGCCCCTCACCGCGATCCACACCGCCTGACGCGCACTGCAACGACGCGAGCGATGCCCGGGCCAGCGGCTCGGCGTGTTGCTCGCGTTGTCGCGTTTGTCCCTTGGACGCCGCGCGCTCCGTCGAGCACGCCTCGAAGCCGGTGGCAGCAGTAACTCTCGCCTCGCACTCAGCCGCACAAAAAGCGAAGAGCGCGAGGCCTTCGCCGTCGCGCTCACTTCGGAGACTACACCAGAGTACTAAACCAGCTTGCTGACGCTGCTCACGACCTCACGCAGCGTCCGCGAGTATCGACTTCAGACGCGTCATGGCGCGTGAGTGGAGCTGCGAAATGCGCGGTTCGCTGACTCCGAGCATCTCACCGAGCTCCTTGAACTTGATGCCGCGGAAGTAGTGCATGGCGACGATGCGGCGCTCGCGCTCCGGAAGTTGTGCCATTGCCTCCTCGAGGCGCTTCTTGGCGAAGTTCGCCTCGACGGCTTGCTCCGTGTTGCTGGCCTCGCCAGCGGTAAGACAACGAGCCTGCTCGGTCTCGCTGACCTCGTCGAACCGCAAAACCACCGGGGCGGCCGACAGTTTGCTGCCTTCGGCCGCCGCAGCTTCGGCGGCTGCCGCTCGGGCGCGCCGCGGTAGCCAATCCTGAGCGCGCAACTCGTCCAGGATGGCGCCCCGAATACGGACCCGTACGTACCAATCGAAGTTGCCCGTCGCCTCGTGGCCATGTTTGCGGACGGCGTCCCAGAGGCCGCTCATGCCCGCGGCGATGAGGTCGTCGCGCAGCACGTTGCGCGGCAACTTGCGTTGAAAACCGCCCGCGATCTGGCGAACCAACGTCTGATACTTATCCAAGAGTTTGGCAGGGTCGTAAGTCTCGACGACATCGTTTGCCGGAGCGCTCGGTTGGCTCGGCATAGGTTCCTCGAAGTCGAGGGTTTCTTCGATGTCGAAACCGCCGATCTCTCGGAATCCCGATTCAGGTATCTGCTCTTCGACTTGGACTGTTGATTGTGCTTTAGCGGTCATTGGGTAGCCTCGGGCTTCCCTTAAGCACAATCGGTGCCACGCGAAATCGCGCCTGTAATTACGGTAAGTTACGCCGACTTAAGGGCTAGAACGCGGTCCGGTTCAACTGGACCGGGTCCGCGGCGACCCATGCTAGCCGCAAGTGCAAAGGAAACACGTTCCGACCTCAAAATCGCGATCCAGGGCTTTTTGGCGATCCGCAGTGTCCGTTTATAAAGGATAGGGTCGTTTGGCGTCCGTCGGGGCCAACTTTCCTTCAGTGGGTCAAACATGACACCAGGGGTTTTTGGGGACCCCTAGCCGGATGTTCAGCCTCACAAACCCCAAATCATTCGGTGCTTTAGCGAGCGCGCTCTTTAACGCGCTGCGACATGATCATATTCGGGACGCTCCCCAGGGGAGGCGCGGTCGACCCACTGTGTATTCTGCGGGCGCACATCGAGGTGTACGAAGCTCGAATTCGGATAATACCCGACGCCAACCTGGTCGAGGGTTAACAAGTAGTCTCGCAACACGTCGTTCGGGACGCCCTCGACGGAGAGATCGCACGCGCGGCCCTTCTTGTGTTTGGACTCCTTGGCATAGGAGTGTTCTCGGAACCCCGAGACGATACGCAGAGGACGCCCGCCGAAGGTGTCGCTCACCTTCACCAGCAACCTGATCAGGCGCGGATCGATATCGGTTTCCGCGCCCGTGCGCCACGAATACATGGCGTGCCGAAAACCGCGTTGGCCCGCGGCAGAGATGCGGTTGCCCTTCACCACTGCGTAGCCTTGCCAGTCACGGCCTGTGGCTTTCAAGATAACGTACCCGGCGCGACGCGCGGGCCGCACGTATTTCTTCCAGGAGGCGAGGCGTTTGGCGCGGGCGCGCTCGGCGCGGTCTTCGGCGGCTTCGCGCTCCAGGTCCTGCTTGTTGGGACCGGCGCTTTGCGTCGTGGACACGGCCGTCGGTTGGGCTTTGTTGGGTTTGGTCGAAACCTCGGGTGGTAACGTGCCTGGCACGTAGTTCTCATCGGGGACGACGAGCTTCTGGCCGGGCTTGATCGGGTTGCGGCGCGTGATCGCGTTGGCCTGACACAACGCTTCGACGGTCACGTTGTAGCGCTTCGCGATCATGCCCAGCGTCTGGCCCTGGTAAACGGTGTGCATCGTCGGGCTCCGTCGCGCGGCCAGCACGCGGCCGGGCGGTGACTTGGCGTACGCGACGTCGAGCCCGAAAAGGGTCGTGGACAACAGCAGAGCCGGGGCCAGCAGCAGAGCTGCCGACAGGGGACGAGGCAGCCACCGACGCATGGCGCCAACCATAACCAGCTCGCTCCAGGAAATCCAGTCGCCGCCGGCCGGCATCGGAGGTCCGCTCGATAGCACGCAGGGTCGACGAAATCGCTCACGATTCTCGCCGCTTACCACCGGTGACGACCAGCGCCACGGCGCGACGGGTGACGCTGCGCGCAGCCCGTCGAACCCGAAAACACCTCTCATTGCCAGGGTTTGACGCACGTTTTTTGGCTCAGG
Organism: uncultured bacterium; assembly: GCA_966249405.1. Classification (GTDB taxonomy): domain Bacteria; phylum Myxococcota_A; class Polyangia; order Polyangiales; family Polyangiaceae; genus SZUA-265. The sequence continues at coordinate 5,817 of CBINDO010000043.1, forward strand.
GCCGTTGACCATGAGACGCTACCCGGGTCGCGAACTGCCGTTGGTCAGAGCGCGCCAGGACTTGGTAAACACATGGGCGAAGGCAGCAACCTCATAGGCGTCGACATCGGCTCGAGTTCGATCAAGATCTGCCAACTCAAAGAATCCCGAAAAGGGGTGGTCGTGCAGCGCCTTGGCGTCGCGCCTCTCCCACACCGAACCATCGTCGATGGGCAAGTCGTCGAGCGTAAACTCGTGGCAGACACGGTGCGCAGCCTCATGAGCCAGCTGAAGGTGAGTGGTCGCGAGGTCGCCTTGAGTGTCTCGGGCCAAAGCGTCATCATCCGCAAAATCAGCGTGCCCATGATGACACCCGCCGAGTTGAGCGAGCAGATCACTTGGGAGGCGGAGCAGCACATTCCGTTCGACATCAAGGACGTAACGGTAGACTACCAGGTTTTGCGTGAGCGCCCCGACGCCAGTCAGATGGACCTGCTGTTAGTAGCCGCGAAAAAAGACCAGATCGAGAGTTACGCTCAGCTCGCCCGCGACGCCAAGTGCAAGCCCATCGTCGTGGACATCGACGCCTTCGCGATCCAAAACGCGTTCGAGAAGGCGGTGGGGCTCGACGCAAACCGCAACGTAGCGCTCATCAACGTCGGCGCGAGTACCACGTCGCTGAATATTCTGAGCAAGGGGATCAGCGCGTTCACTCGCGAGATCGCCAATGGAGGCGCGTCGGTAACGGAGGCGCTCGCGCGGCAGTTGGGGCTCACCTTCGAGCAAGCCGAGGAGCAGAAGCTGGCGGTCTCGGCGGGTCGCCCAGTCACCGAGCAAGCCGTTCCGACCGTCGACCAAGCGCTCGATGGGATCGCGGCGGAAATCCAGCGCAGCCTCGACTTCTACATGGCCACCAGCGGCGAGGCAGACATCGCTCAGTTGTACATCTCCGGCGGCACCGCGAACTTTCCGTCGTTGGCGGCCGCGGTCCAGCGCCGCGCCCGCGTTCCCGTGACGCCGTGGTCGCCTGCTTCTGGATTCACGTTCGACCCGAAGGTCGACCCTGGCTTGATCTCGCAGTACGGAGCGCAGCTCGCCGTCGTGCTGGGGCTCTCGTTGCGCAAGGACCGCGAGGTGAAATCGTGATTCGTGTAAACTTGATGCCTCAGTCGCCTCGTCGCGGCGGAGGTCAAGCCGAAAACCAGAGCCAGGGCTGGCTGATCGCCGCCTTGGGTGCCGCGCTTGCCATCGTCGTCGTTTGCTTCGTGGTATACGGGATGAAGCAGGAGGAACTGGCGGACTGGAAGAGCAAGGCGGCACAGGTGCAAACCGAGATTGGGCTGTCGAAGTCGCGCGTCACCGACCACGAACAGATTCGGGCACAACTCCAGAAGCTGCGCGAGCGCGAGGAGGCGATCGCCAAGTTGCAGAGCGCTCGCACCGGCCCGACAGCAGCCTTGCTCGAGATAGCGAAGATCTTGACTCGCGGTCGCGGCCCCAGCGTCTCACCCGAAAAGTTAGCCGAGGTGGAGAAGAACAATCCCCTCGCCAAGTTCAACCCGGAGTGGGACGCGCGCCGCGTCTGGCTCACCGAGTTCAGCGAAGAATCGCGTCGTGTCGTGCTGACGGGCCAAGCGCGTGACGGTGAGGACGTGAGCGAGCTGGCGCGCCGCATGAACCTGTCGTCCTACTTCCACGATGTTCGTCTGCTACCTGCAAAGCGCAACACCGGCGATGGGAGCAAAGCCGACTGGGTGAGTTTTCAACTCGAAGCGCAGGTGAGGTATTAATGGCAGCCGCTAAGAAACCAGCAGCCGGGAGCGGTTTGCCGCTCACCGCGAAGATCGGGGTCGGGCTCCTGTTCGCCATCCTCCCAGCCGTCGCGTACTACGTCGTCTTCCACACGGAAGTAGAAGACGAGATCGCAGCGGCCAAGAACCAGCACGCGAAGTTGCAGACCGACTTGGCCGCTGCCAAACGGGCCGAGGAGGCGTACCGTCTCGACGTCGAAGACTTGAACCGGCGTCAGCGCAACAAGGCCGAGCTGATGAAGGTGCTGCCGGAAGCTGCTGAATACCACGCGTTTCTGAGCTCCGTGCAGACCGTCGCCAATCTCGTCGGCGTCGAGTTGGTCGGCTGGACCCCACGCGAAGAAGTCCCCGAGCAATTCTACGCGCGCGTACCGATGCAGCTCGAGCTGCGTGGCCGCTTCCATCACCTCGCAAAGTTCTTTTACAATGTGGGTCAGTCCGAGCGCATCATCAACATGGAGAACATCGCGATCCGTTCACCCGTCGCGCGTGACGGCGAGGTGTATCTCTCCGTCTCCGTCTTGGCTACGGCCTTTCACGCCATCGCCGAAACCCAAGGTGGGGCAGGCGCTCGCAATCGTAGGGAACGTTAACCCTGGCGGTAGATCGTAGTTGGTTGCTCGGAGCGAGTGTGTGCGTCAGCAGGGGCGCGCGCGTGGCGCTCGCCAGCGCGCTGCTCATCGCTTGCGGTGAGGACGTCATCATACAGGCGCCGGCCACGGTGGGTTCGACCGTGCCCGCCGGGCAAACGCCCCCCGGCGCTGTTGCACAGGCAGAGCCGGGCGCCCTCGAGCCGCCGCTTCCTCCGGTGGCTTTTCAAGAGGAAGACTTCGCCGAGAACGATCGGAGCCGCGACCCGTTCCGCTCCTTCGAAGACATGTTCTTGGAGAAGTCGGATCGGCGCACCTTTCAGCGCGCCAAGGTCCTGTTGGAGACATTCTCGTTGGACCAGCTCAAGCTGATCGGTGTGGTGACGGGGATCAATCCGGCAAAGGCCATGCTCGAAGATCCGGCCGGTATCGGCCACGTCGTGCAGCGCAACGATCTGGTCGGCAAAGCTGAACGCGTCCAGACCGGCGGTGGGTCCGAGGAATTCGAAATCAACTGGCGCGTAGACCGCATCCGCGAGTCCGACGTCGTGTTCGTGCGCGAAGACCCGGCCAACCCCGACGTGCCCAGCGCGACGCGCGTCTTGTCCCTTCACGTCGAAGGCGAGAATGGGCAGCCGTAGTTGCAGGTTTCTTGGTCGCTTGTGTTTTCAGTTGGTAGCCTGCCCAAGCCTGCCAATGGCAAGCCGTGACGTGATTCGGAGCTTTTGATGCGCCCCCTCCCCAAACGCCTGTTAGTTCTAGGATCGCAGATCCTCGTCGTAGTTGCTGGGTACGTCATCCCAGTGACACAAGTGAACGCTGCCACGGCGACGCTCACTGCGACGTCTGCCAGCGTCGAGGCCGAAACCGAGAAGGTAGCCACGCTGACCGTGGCCTTCGACGCCAAGCCCGAGTTCAGCGCCACGTTGAGCCACAACCGCACTCGCTTGACGATTGACGTCGCGGGCAGCCAGGTCGGAGGCGCGCCGTCGACCCTGACGCCAGAGTCTGGGCCAATCGGCGGCGTCATGATCCAGGGGTTTGCGGGGCAACGTCCGGTCACACGCATCATCGTTACGCTACGGCAAGCCACCGAATACGCCGTTTCCGTCGTCGGCAACGACTTGGTCGTCGCGATCGGGAAGGGCAGCGTGCGTGGCTCGGCCCCTTCACCCGCAACCGTCCCTACGCCGGTCGCCGATCGGGGGGTCGCGCTGGTCCAAGGCGTCGAGTTCGAGACCAAGGCCGACGCCCAACAAGTGCAAGTCCGCCTGAGCAGCGGCGCGACGTTCGAGAAGCGTGACGTTTCCCCGACGTTGACGCAGCTCGTCATCACGGGGGCACGAATTCCCGAGGAACTCGAGCGGACCTTGGACGTGCGCGCGTTCGGGGGTGTGCTCGAAACCGTGTCCAGCTACCGTTCCGGCAAAGAGCAGGTAATTGTAGAAGGTCAACATCGCGCGTCCTCGCGCAGCCACGTCGAACTCCGCGGCAGCGAGTTGTGGTGGTCGTTCTTCGAAGGGCAAGTGCCGAGCACGTTGTCCGGCATCGGGGCTGACGGCAAGGTGGCACGTCGCACCAAGTCGGTCGCCGCCGAAGGTCCACTTTTGGAGCAGACGGTGGTGCAGACGGGCGGGACCGATGAAGCGGCTGCATTCACCGCCGGACCCGTCCTCGGCCAGCCGCGTGGTCGCTACACCGGGCGCCGCATCGACATGGACTTCAAGGATGCGGACATCCACAACGTGCTCCGCCTCCTCGCCGAGACCGGCCACGTCAACATCGTCGCCGCCGACAACGTGTCGGGCGCCGTGACCATCCGCATGCGCAACGTGCCGTGGGATCAGGCTCTGGACGTCGTGCTCCAGGCGAAAGACCTGGGGATGGATCGCAAAGGCAACATCATCCGCGTCGCGCCCCAAGCCGACCTGGAAAAAGAGCGCGAAATGGCGATCGCGCGCCGCAAGCAAGAGCTGCAGCTGGCGCCGCTCGAGACTCGCCTGATCCCCGTGAGCTACGCCCAAGCCGCCGAGCTGCAGGTGCGCGCCCGAGACCTGCTTTCGGGGCGGGGTTCGATCGCGGTAGACGAACGCACCAACGTTATGATCGTTCGCGACGTAGCCGGTAACCTCGACCAGATCGAGGAGCTCACGCGCTCGTTGGACACGCAGACGCCCCAGGTCTTGATCGAGGCGCGCATCGTCGAAGCGACGAGCCGCTATCTGCACGAGGTCGGCGTGCAGTGGGGTGGAGACGCATCGTTCAGCGCCGCTACCGGTAATCCGACCGGCCTCGCGTTCCCGAGCGGTATCGGCTTGGCCGGCGGCGCAAGCGACAACCAAACTCCCACGGCGGGTCTCTCACCGTTCCAGTCTGCCGTCCAGAACCCGAACTTCGCCGTGAACTTGCCGGCCAAAGTGGGCACCGGGTCCGGTGGCGCGATCGGCCTGACGCTGGGCTCCGTGGACAGCAACTTCAATCTGGCCCTGCGCTTGTCCGCAGCAGAGACGAGCGGCATGTTGCGGATCTTGTCCAGCCCGCGCGTGCTCACTCTCGACAACACCGAGGCGCGCATCAGCCAGGGCACGTTGATCCCGTTCAGTCAGGTGAGTGCCCAAGGTGTGCAGACGACCTTCCAAGAGGCCAAGCTGCAACTCTTGGTGCGACCCCACGTGACCGCAGACGGCAGCGTCAGCATGCGCGTGAAGATCAACCGCGACGAGCCAGACTTCAACCAGACGTCCGCGCGTGGCGACCCCACCATCCTCAAGCGCGAGGCCGAGACCGAGCTCTTGGTAATGGACGGTCACACGGCTGTCATCGGTGGGATCTTCACGCGTAACACCGGCCGCAATGTGAACCAGGTACCGTTCCTCGGCGACATCCCCCTACTCGGCTTGCTCTTCCAACATCGGAGCTCCAGTGATACCCGCGGTGAGTTGGTGATCTTTCTCACCCCGCGTATCGTCAACCGTGCCGAGTCCTTGGGACGATAAAATTCGTGGCGCTTTGGCGAAGTAGGTCATACTTGAGGCTTCAGTAGCCGCCGAAGCTGGCCGTGGAGGGGGCGAAGGACTTGCATTGATGAGTTCTATTGAGAGGGTCCTGTTCGTTGACGACGATCCGCTGAGTCGGAGGGCCTTCGCTCGATCGATGCGTCAACTCGGCTTCATCGTCGATGTAGCCGAGAATGGTCAGGAAGCCCTCAAGTTGGCGCGCTACTACCCTTACGCGGTAGTGGCGGCCGATTGGCGGATGCCGGACCTCGACGGATTGTCTCTCGTCAAGGCGCTCAAGGGTGGGGAGCGAGAACCAGTTTGCGTGCTCGTCACCGCGGCGGATGACGCTGCCATCGCGCGCTCGGACGTTCACGCCCTCGGTGTGACCGAGATCGTTCGCAAACCGTGGGACGTGAAAGCGCTGGCGGATGTCTTACACCGGGCCCTCGCGTCGTACCAAGCCACGGGTAACGTTCCCACCGTTGTCCCACCAAGCGCCAGGGTCGACGTGCGCGTGTTGCTCGTCGAGCCGGACGAAGCGTTCGCCAACCAACTCATGGGGCTGCTTCGCGACCCGGACCGCAGTCGCTACAAGTTGGTCCGCACCGAACGCCTGACGAGCGCCGTCGAAAAGCTCGACCAGCGGTCGTTCGATGCGGTGCTCCTATCCCTCGAGCTGCCCGATTGTCCTGGTGTCGAGGCCGTTCGGCGCCTGGTGGCGACGCGCCCAGGTGTACCCATCATCGCGCTGAGCCACACCGAAGACGAGGGGCTGGCGCTGTTTTCGGTTCAAGCCGGCGCCCAAGATTACCTCTCGGGGGCGGACCTGCGACCCGTGTCGCTGCGCCGCAGCATCTCCCACGCCATCGAACGCAAGCGCTCCGAAGAACGTCTCACACACATCGCTCACCACGACCAATTGACGGGGCTCGCGAATCGGGTGCTGCTGAGCGAGCGCTTGAGCCAAGCCTTGTCTCGCGCCCGACGGCGCAACCGGCTGGTCGCGGTGTTCTTCCTCGACCTCGACCGGTTCAAAGCCATCAACGATACGTTGGGGCACGATGCCGGGGACGAGCTCCTCCGACAGGTGGCGAAGCGGCTCCGCGGCAGCGTGCGTGAGACGGACACCGTCGCTCGCATGGGCGGGGACGAGTTCGCGGTCGTACTGGAAGAGCTCGATCGCGCCGAAGAAGCGACGCTCCTCGCACAGCGCGTGCTCAACTCGTTCGCGACGCCGTTCAAGCTCAATTGTGGCGACGTAGGTACGTCGACCAGCATCGGCATCGCGCTGTTCCCTCACAACGGCAAAGGCGTCGACGAGTTGCTCAAGTGTGCCGACTCGGCCATGTATCGAGCAAAATCCACAGGCCGCGACAACTACCAGTTCTTCAGCGAAGAGCTCCACGCCCAAGCCGTCCGTCAGGTGCAGCTCGAGACCGAACTGCGCATCGCCATCGACGAGGAGGAGTTCGAGGTTCATTTCCAACCTCAACTCCACGTCACCTCGGCGAGCGTAATCGGCGTCGAAGCGCTCGTGCGTTGGCGTCGCAACGGTGCGCTCGTGCCGCCGTCGGAGTTCGTGTCCGTGCTGGAGGACACCGGTATGGTGACGGCAGTGGGCGAGTGGGTGCTTCGCAAGACCTGCTCCCAAGTCAAAGCTTGGAACTCGAGCAGCCCGTTGCATTTGCGCGCGGCCATCAACATCTCGGCTCGTCAATTCGAGGACGCGTGCTTCGTAGAAGCGGTGCGGCGGGCGATGTTCGACTACAACATCCAAGGCAGCGACATCGAGCTCGAGATCACCGAGAGCGTGCTGATGCGCGACACTGAGCGCACCCTTCACACCTTCGAAGAGCTGCGTGCGCTAGGTGTTCGCATCGCGATCGACGATTTCGGAACTGGGTATTCCTCGCTCGCATACTTGAAACGCTTTCCGATCGATTCGCTCAAGATCGATCGTTCGTTCATCGAGGACATCAACTCCGACACCGGCGGTGGCGCAGAACTCGCGGCCGCGGTGATCGCCCTCGGACGAAATTTGGCGCTCGACGTCGTGGCGGAAGGGGTCGAAACGTTGGAGCAGCTCGACTTCCTCAAGCGTCACAACTGCAACGCCGTGCAGGGTTATTTCATAGCCCGCCCAGCCGACGCGGCCGCGACCACCCAGTGGCTGGCGTCGGTGGTTGCCAACGACGGGAAGTGGAACCCGAAGTTGACCGGCAAAGGCTGAGTCCGAACGCGTCGAAGCGGGCCCAACCCGAGCAGCCGCGGGGTCGCGCGGCCGAGCCGCACGCTCAGACGGGGCGACGGCGTCGGCGCGTGCGAACCTCTGGGCGCACTTCGACGAGCTCGTTGGTCGCCACGTCCCGGACCCTCACTTGCTTGACGATCATCTGAGGTTTGAACAAGCCACCGGTCTCGAGCAGATGTCGCACCTCGAGTCGTTTACCCTTGGCAGCCAGCTCCGCGCCCTCGGCTGACGTTTCGTCGAGTTGCCACTCGCCGATATTGGCGGGGAGCTCCTCCAATTTACCCAAGCGTTCGTCCGCAGCCCCGGGCACGGCGTTGAACATGATCGCCAAATAAGCGAGCGTTCCCAAGCCTCCGATTATGATGACGAACAGGTAAATCATGGCGTGCCTTTATACCAAACCAGGGAGCCGTCAAATCAAGTCGTAAGGCCGCTGGAGGGCGTCTTTGCAGAGCTCGGGCACGCGCTCGAAAGGCACGCCGCGCCAGTAAATCCACCAATCGCCGACGCGGTGCATGCCATCACACTGTCCTGCGTACCAGGCAGCGATGGGGTTTTGCGCCCTGGCACGCCAATACAACACCGGGTAATCCCTCACGACCGCTTCCCAGAGCTCACGCCCCAAACCTTCGCCCTGCGCGGTCTTGACGACGGCAAACTTGGTGAGATAAGCCGACCCGGGTTCGACACCTGGTTGAACGATGGCGGCGCCGCGATAACCCTCCTCGTAATAGACGTCGAGGGTGCGGCGTTCGAAGAACTCGGGCTTCACACTGCGGCCGAAAGCCGTTTCGACGAGGCCGAGCAAGCGGGCAGAATCGAGGCCGGCGTAGGACTGTGAGCGCAGGATCGAACTGCCCGTCTTGAGCAGGGTGCCTGCGCCGCGCACAGTGAACAGCTCGCGCAGCAGATCCAGCGGCGACGTGATGCTGGTGACGAGGTTCGGCGCGTGCCTGTGAACCACCGAGACTTGACTGAGCAACCACCGTTCGTCTTCGTCCAGAAGCCCGGCTTGGAGCAGCGGCTCGTAGTCGGTGCGCAAGTTGATGACGCCGATCCCGTTGTCGTCCGTAGGTAACACGTGGCTGGGTGATAGGTTGACCTGTGACGCGCCTTTGGGACCCAGCCCGCCGCGGGTCCGCAACAACACGAGCTTGCGTGAAGCCAAAGCTACGGCTAACTCACCCAACGCTTCGAACCCGCTACGCGAAGTGTCGTTCGAAAAGTCGACGCATACGGTGTGCTCGAGCTCGATGTCCCGGATGATCTTGCGCGTCAAGTCGGGCTCTGTGCTCGGATAGACGATCAGCGACAGGTCACGGTGGTCGAGCTCGCGGACGAACTCACTCAGCGTCTGCTCGCCTTCTTCGAGCTCCTCCGCGGTGGGCGGGTCCACCTCGTCGAGTCCCCGAACGAGCACCGGGAACAAGTCCAGCTTCGACAGAAACTGCAGGCTGTCGACCAACAACCCCATGGCATCGTTGAGGATTTCGCTGTCGATCGCCACCAACGCGAAGCTCGGCTTCGGCACCTCGCGAAACAGCCTGAGGTAAAACTCCGCGTCTTGCCGTTTGCCGACACTCTCCAGGAAGGTGAGGACGAGCTGCGTTTCGGCCGAAGCGTCAGAGGCGTTCGTGCTGGGAGCGAAGGGGAGGTTCACTGCAGGGACCCTATATACGCTCGAATGCCACGGTGCAGACGAATTCAACCGCATGCGCCAGTTTGCCCACGGGTCCGTCGTTTGATTGCGATTTGGCCGACGAATTGGTTAGTGTCGGTTTCAATGACGACGTCAACCGACTCTGCGCAAACACGACTTTCGCCGCGGAATTGGCGATCGAGCACCCACCGAGCCGTGCTGCTTTCGGGCTTGGTCGCAGCCCTGGTGGTGGTGCTTCGCTCCAACGCCGACGCTGACATCCCGGAGCGTTATCCTTACGATCCCGCGTGCCCATGGGGCCGCGTCGCCGACGGTAATGGCATGATGGTTCGCTGCCTCGAACCCAACGAGGCCAAGCAGTTGCTGCAAGTCCAGGTCGGTACGCGCGGCAACGAGGTAGCAGCACCTGCCGTCACTCAGGCTGCAGTATCTCCCACTCCCGCGCCTGCTGCTGGATCGAAAGTCGGCACCAAGGTCGCCGTCGAGTCGGTAGGGCCAGCAGTTGCCGACGCCGGCGACCTGCCGCTCGCCGGGACGAAGTTGGGTCTGGCCAAGGACAAGTACGTTCAGTGCGTGGCCGACAACGGCGGCCTCACGAGTAAACAAGGCAAGGTCGTCGTTCGTTTCTTGGTGCGCGAGCGCGGCCGAGCCGAGGGCGTCTCCGTCAAGAGCCATTCCGGGATGAGCGCAGCGGCAGCGCAATGTATCGCCGAAGTCGTGAACCTGCGCTACGTGGGTTATCCAGCCGCGCCGATCGTCGGCGCGACGATTCCCATCGTACTGAGTGCACAACCTTGACCACCCCGAACCCAACCGAAGCCATCCGTGAGACGCCCGGCAGCGTGTATGAGGCACGTCTGCAGCAATACACCAAGCAGGCCGAACAGCTGGGAGAGCGTTCCCGGTTGCTGTCGAATTTCCGCGGTTTGTCGTTCGGCGTTTTCGTCGTTTCGGCCATCGGCTGGATGACGTCTGGCAGCGCCGTCTGGCCGGCGCTCACTGCGGGAGCGGGCCTCGTCTTCGCGGTGTTGATTGTCGCTCATTCACGCGTCATCGCGCGTGAAGACATGGCGCTTAGATGGCGGCAGGTGAACGACGACGCGTGCAAGCGGGTGAGCGGCGCGTTCAAGGACTTGGGCCTAGACGGTGCGGAGTTCAAAAATCCCATCCATCCCTACGCCGACGATCTCGATTTGTTCGGCAAGGCCTCGCTGTTCCAGCTCGTCAACCGCACCCACACCAAATTTGGACAGCGCCGCATGTCAGCGTTCCTGATGAATCGCTGTCCGGTAGCGGAGCTCTCCGGCAGGCAGGCGGCGGTCAAGGAGCTCGCTCCGCTGCTCGACCTGCGACAGGAGCTCGAAGCGCTTTCGCTGCACACTGCGACTCCGCTCGGTGAGACGCCGACCACCCAAAACGGTAAGAACCGTGGCCCCAAGGTCGTCGACCCCGAGCCGCTCCTGGCGTGGGCGGAGGCGCAACCCAAGCTCATCCTCCAGCCGTTGCTGGTGATCGTTGCCACGGCGCTGCCGATACTGACGTGCGGCTGGATTGCATTCGCCTTCTTCAAGGGCTGGCACGCGATCACCTGGATTGGGCCGCTAATCCTCCACGGGATCTTGCTGGTCACGGCGCAGGGCTACATCGGTTCGGTGTTCGCGGCGGTATCCAGCCATCAAGGGGCCTTCTTGAGGTTCGGCCCCATGCTGAGACTCCTCGAGAGCGCCAACTTCGACTCTTCGGTGCTCTCGGAGTTGCGGCGTGTGACCCAGGTGGAAGGTCTGCCTCCGAGCGCCAGGATGCGAAAGTTCGAGCGCATCGTCTCCTGGTTCGAGTTTCGTCACAACGGGCTCGTATATCCGTTCTTCGACCTGCTCTTCCTTTGGGACTTTCACTGCGTCTTCGCTCTGGAGCGTTGGCAGCGCGAGACCGGTAAACAGTTGCGTCAGTGGTTTCAAACGTTGGGCGAGGTAGAGGCGTTGGCGAGCCTGGCGGGATTTGCCTTCGACAATCCCGAGTACGCTTGGCCGACGGTGGTCACCGACCGCACCTGCTTCGAGGCCAAGGGCTTGGGTCACCCCCTGATTCTGAAGGGTCGCGTCGCCAACGACGTCAGCATCACGGCAGGCGGAAGGGCATTGCTGGTCACCGGTTCGAACATGAGCGGCAAGAGCACGTTGATGCGCGCCATTGGGATCAACGTGGTGTTGGCTCAAGCGGGCGCGCCCGTGTGCGCCTCGGCGTTGACCGTCAGTCCGCTCAACGTTCGCACCAGCATGCGCATGAGCGACTCGCTCGACCAAGGCGTGTCCCACTTCTACGCGGAGTTGCGTAAACTCAAGGCGGTCTTGGACGCGTGCGGCGGAGACGTCCCCGTGCTGTTCCTCCTCGACGAGATCTTGCACGGGACGAACTCCCGCGAGCGTCAGATTGGCGCACGTTGGGTTCTTGCCGAGCTCCTTCGCAACGGGGCCATCGGCGCCGTTTCGACACACGACAGTGGTTTGTGCACGTTGCCAGAGCCGTTGATGTCGGCCGTAGAGCAGGTGCACTTGCGGGAGGTGACCGAAGGGAACGAGATGACCTTCGACTACAAACTGCGCCCCGGTCCTGTTCAATCCGGAAACGCTCTGCGTCTGATGCGCAGTCTTGGGATCGCGGTTCCGCTCCAAGGTGACACGAGTGACGTCGGTTGAGGTCGCTGCTTTGCCTACACGTGATTACTCATCAGGCGTAGGCAGCACGAAATTCGTTAACCAATCTCCGACTCACTCGATTTCGATCTAAACTGACCGTTGCCCAGCACCGTTCACAAGTGAGCGAGTTTGCAGGCTGTTTTTGCCGTGATTCGGGAGTGCCGTGTTGACCTTAGTTATCACCGAGAGAGCCATGAGCCGGGCCAACGGACCGGGCACCTTGCGCGTGGTTCTCGTGCGAGGGTCGCTTGACGCTCGCCAAGGCACGGGTCTACCCTCGATCACGATCATGGGTCAGGGTCTGGTTGGGCGCGAGAGTGCTGCGTGAGCGAGTTCGACGACGAAAAAACCCGAGTCACCACGGTCACTCAATCGGAGCCTAAGGCGGCAGCCGGCAATGATTGTGTGGTGGTGATTTACACCAAAGAGCCAACGCTCTTGGGCAAGCGGTTCGTTTTGGATCGTCGGCGCCTGCGCGTCGGACGCGGTTCGGACAACGACATCATGCTCGACGGCGACTCGGTGTCGCGTCGGCATGCCTACTTCGAACGAGGTGGAGACAAGTGGGTCATCGTCGATGACCACTCCACCAACGGCACCTACGTGAACGAGGTCCAAATCGAGGGCCGTCACGAGCTGGCCAACAACGATCGCATCAAGGTTGGTCCAACGATCCTCAAGTATCTCAGCGGGGCAGACGCGGAAGCGAAATACCACGAAGAGATTTACCGCATGACGATCGTCGACGGGTTAACGCAGATCCACAACAAGCGTTACTTGTACGAGGCGTTGGAGCGCGAGATCACCCGCGCACGCCGTCACGACCGCCCCTTGGCGCTGCTGTTGTTCGACATCGATTTTTTCAAACGCATCAACGACCACTACGGTCACCTCGCTGGCGATTACGTGCTGCGCGAGCTGGCTGACGCGGTCAAGCTGCGGATCCGTCGCGACGAAGTGTTTGCTCGTTACGGTGGCGAAGAATTCGTCATCGTGCTGCCAGAGACCACGCTCGAGGGGGCGCGGGCGCTCGCCGAGAGCATCCGCGAGAAAGTGGCCGAGCACGAGTTCACGTTTCAGAACGAGCGCATCCCCGTCACGATCAGCATTGGCTGCTCGATGCTCGTCGAGGACGAGGGCGCAAACGACCTGATCCGCCGCGCCGACGAGATGCTGTACGAAGCGAAGCGGGGCGGACGGAACCGGGTTTGCTGAGCGCAACGTAGGACGCCCACGCGCGGGCGTTGGATCGCGGCTCGGGTTGGTGTAGGGGCGTGTCATGGACGCTGACCTCTCTGTCGAGAGCTTGTTCCCGGCCCACGAGCGCTGGGGAAGTGGCATGTCGCCACCCAAACGAGAGACCAAGGGCCTCGGGCCCGAAACACGGTCGTGGCTGATCCGTCAACGCCGGGTCTTTGCGCCCATGGGGCCACGCCCGCCCGAAGGCGCCCCGGCCTCGGGGGTCGTGTTCACCGACGGTTATGGGTGCAATCTGTGGGATGCGGACGAGAATCGGTACGTCGACCTAGCAGCGGGGTTCGGGTCGATGCTGCTGGGTCACAGTAACCCGTACGTGGTTCGCGCGTTGCACATCCAGTCCACGAAGCTCATGCAAGCCATGGGGGATCTATTCGCTTCGGACGCGCGCATCGGTCTCTCCACGCAGCTCGCTGAGCTCTACCCGGGGCGCGACGGCCTCGTGATGCTCGGACAATCGGGAGCAGACGTGGTGTCCGCAGCGTTGAAGACTGCGCTGCTTGCTACAGATAAACCAGGCGTCGTCGCCTTCGAGGGCGCGTATCATGGGCTGTCTTACGGACCACTTGCTGCCTGTGGCTTGCGGGCGAGTTATCGAGAACCATTTGCTCCTCAGTTGAACCCGCACGTCGTGTTTCTGCCGTTTCCGAAGGACACGCAGGAAAGTCTCTCGCAGCTCGCACGAGTGTTTGCCGAGCACGAAATCGGCGCCGTCCTATACGAACCCATACAGGGGCGAGGCGGCGTGCACCCGTTGCCCGAAGGTTGGCAGCCAGCGATGTTGCGCATGGCTAGGGATGCGGGAGTCGTCACCATCGCCGACGAGATCTGGACCGGATTTGGACGAGCTGGTTCTTGGTTCTCGTCGCTGTCGGCAGCGCCTGGTGCGCCGGTCCCCGACTTGCTCTGCCTCGGAAAGGGTATCGGTGGCGGATTACCGATGAGCGCACTACTTGGACGGCGCGACGTGCTGCAACATTGGTCACGAGAGCACGAGGTGGTGCACACCAGCACCTTTGCGGGCGCGCCGTTGGCGTGTGCGACGGCCGTCGCGACGCTGGACGTCCTACGCCGTTTCGATCTCCCTTCGCGCAGCGCTCGGCTCGGAGCCCGTTTTCGAGAGCATCTCGCCGCGGCGCTGGAGGGCCTGGGCGTCGAGGTGCGCGGCGCGGGGCTGATGATCGGCATCGACTTGGGTGAGCGAGCGTCCGCCGCCTCGCGTGTGATGTTCGACCTGCTGGAATCGGGGTACGTGGTGTCCACAGGCGGTACGTCGCGGGAGGTCGTGGTGTTGACGCCGCCACTGGTCATCGACGAGCGGTTGCTCTTCGAGAGCACAGAGCCATTGCGTCTTTCTATCGAGCGGGTATGTCGAGCGAGCTGAGTCGTCTGGAAGAGTCACAGCGGTTGCACGCGAGCGTGCGGGAGTTCGCTGCTCGCAGTGTACTTGGCGCAGGTGACAGCGGCGCGCCACGTCACGAGCGTCGCGGTAGCTCCATTCTCTCGCTTGCCCACGACCCGTCGTTGGATGCCGAGTTCGAAGCGCTGGCGCTCCGAATTGCCGCTCACCAGACCGGTAGGCCCATAGGGTCACTGCTGGATGTGGTGAGGCAAGGGGTTGCCAGCGATTGTTTTCGCTTGGGCAGCGTGTTCACGTTCGAGACGGCGGACGCGAAGCTCCGTTTCGTCACCAGCGGTACGACGGGCTCCCATTCCGGAACCCACTACATGCGCGAGAGCGCCACCTACGAGGAGTTGTCTCTGCTGTGGGGAGGAATCGGGCTAGGTTTACGTTCTGACGAACCTCCGACCATCGTGGTTGCCTTGGCCCCATGGACGGGCATCACCACGCCGTCGTCTTTGGGGTACATGATGCAGCGCTTCATGGAGCGCTTCGACGGTCGCAGTCTGACCAAAGCGCGCGCCCCCGAGCATTTCGCCCTCGACGCACCCGGTCGCTGGCTCGTGAGCTCGAATGGGCTCGACGTGTCGGAGCTACGCCGCGTGTGCAGGCTGTCTCACGAAGTTGGATGCAGACTGACGATCCTCGCAACCTCGTTTGCGCTGGTCGAACTGCTCGACGTGGCCGGTGACGAGACGTTTCCGTTGCCGTCTGGTTCGGTAGTGATGGCAACCGGCGGATTCAAGGGGCGGACTCGCACCATCGAGCCAACGGTGATGCACGCCGAGCTGCGCCGCCTGTTCGGCGATGTCGATGTCGTCGGTGAGTACGGGATGACCGAGCTCACCAGCCAGCTCTACGAAGGCACCGCTCGTCATGGCGAGCTTGCGGCCGCACCGGGCGTTTACCTGGCGCCGCCTTGGCTGCGTGTGATCGCGCTCGACCAAGAGACGCTCGAGCCTTTGGCTCCTGGTCGAGTGGGGCTGGCCTGTTTCATCGATCTCGGCAACGTCGATTCGGCGGTGTGTCTGCTGACTCAAGATCTCGTCGTCGTCGACGGCAGCTCGCCGTTTGGCGGAGATCGGGTCCGGCTCTTGGGAAGGCAGCCCAAAGCCCCGCTGCGGGGCTGTTCGTTGGCCATCGAGGCGTTGCTGCGGCCGGAGCTCGAGCATGCACCAGATGAACGTGCGCGTTGGCCACAGCCGCCTCTTCGTGACGCGGGCGTTGAAGACGGACCACGCACTGTTGAGGGGGCGCTTCGCGTCGAGCAACTCGTGAACGCGGCTCGCGTGCTCGCCGATTCGGTTCTGGGCGAGCCGGAACTCCGCCGTGCGCGGGAGCTGGCCGAGTCCAGTGGGCTCAGCGTCGAAGGTGTACGGCTGGCGATCGAACTCTCCCTGGAAACGGGGGCGAACGCCCGAGACGTCGCGACCCTCGTCCAAACGTCCCTGCGCACCTACGGCCCAGCCAACGGCACCGTGTGGGTGCTGCTGTCTTCGAACGTGTTCACGGCGCCGCTGCGTGCAATCGCCTGCGCAACGGCGTTGTCTCCCCACGTCAAGGTCAGGCCTTCACGCCGCGATCCGCTCTTCACCCATTGGTTGGCCGCGACGTCCGGAATGTTCGAGGTGACGGACGAGCTCACCCCAGCACCAGGCGACCTCGTGCTCGCTTTCGGCAACGATGAGACCCTCGCGAAGGTGCGTGGCGCCATGCCCCCCACCGTGCACTTCTTCGGTCACGGTCACGGGATGGGGGCGGCGGTCGTGGCGCGTGGCGCGGTCACCGACCAAGCGATATCGGCTCTTGCGCTCGACATCGTCCTGTTCGATCAACAGGGCTGTGCCAGCCCGCGTCTGGTCTTGCTGGAGTCGGGAGAAGATGCAGAAGCCTTCGCTGCACGACTTGCCGCCGAGTTGGCGGCCTGGAGCCAACGTGTCCCGCCTGGACGCTCGAGTGGCGCGCACACTCACGAGCGGATCTGGAGCGAACGGGTGGCGCGCAATCTCGGCAAGGTATTTCCAGCCGGCGAAGGTTGGGTTGCATATTATGAAACCGCGTGGGCGCATCGATACTCGGTGCCTGTGCCGCCGGCGTGTCGCAGCGTTAGCTTGGTACAGTCCGCCGACCCGACTTCGGACTTGATCGCGCTCCGCCGTTTGCTGACCAACGTCGGAGTCGCCGGTCCAACCGAGCTGACGCGACGGATGGAGTCGTGTTTACCTGGAGCGAGGATCGTCCCGCTCGGTAGCATGCAACGTCCGGCACTCGACGGCCCGCTGGACCGTCGATGCTCGTTGGGTGTCTAGGCGCAGAGCTGGGGGGCTCCTCGCGACCGGTCAAGCGTTGGGGCCGTCGTCCAACACCGCGCCGTGACATTCCCGGAAGTTCTTGCCGGAGCCGCACGGGCATGGATCGTTGCCGCGAATGGCCGGCGCTGCTGCCTTTTTGGGGGCCGCCTGGCGAGCGGGCTGCTGCGCCGCGGCGCGCGCTGGCCCTGCCGGAGCTGGATTGGCCTTCTCGGCACTGCCCGGTTCGCCCACGTGCTGTGCGACAGCCTTTTGGAGGTCGGCGAGGTGGCGTTTGGCGGCCTCCTCTTCCATGGCCTCGATCTCTTCCTTCTCGGCCTGTACCTCGAACAGCTTACCGAGCACGTTGGAGGACACGCGGGCCACCATGTTCAGGAACAGGTTGAAGCCTTCCTTCTTGTACTCTTGCTTGGGATCGCGCTGACCGTAGCCCCGCAGGTGAATACCGTCACGCAGGTGCTCCATGCTGCTCAAGTGTTCCACCCACTGCTTGTCGATCTCTTCCAAGTAGAAGTGTCGGAATACGCGCAGCAAGTTCTCGACGCCGAACTCCTTCTCCTTTTGAATGAAGAGGACCTCTGCTTCGGAGTAGGCGGTGCGCACGACCTGGTGTGCTTCGCCCAAGTCTTCGAGGTGCGCCTGCAAGGGCACGTGAAAGAGATCGGCGAAGCCGCTTCGAATCGCCTTCCAGTCCCAATCTTCCGGTGGTCGGTTGGCGGGACACGACTCTTCGACCATCGCGCTCGTCACCTTGTCGATCAGATCGAGCAGGCGTTCGCGTTGCTCGCTGAGCCCGCGCGAAACGAGCGACACCAGCTCATCATAGATTTGAACGGGTGTTCTCTTGAGGCGGTCGTTCACCTCGTACTTGACACCCCAGAGGTGGTAGACTTCACGCTGTAGCGTCTCTTGGTCGACGATCTTGGCCGCCTTCTCGAACTCGGCGCGGGTCGGGGGAACGGGCTTGCCGTTCTCTTGCTTGGTCGGCAGAGCAGGCTCGCTGAACATACCGAGCAACTGACCGACGAATCGCTCCGCCTCTTCACGGACGTGCGCGTCGATGGCTACCTGGCGGGTCTTACCCGTAGGTTTACCGAGCTCGTCGGTCTCCTCCGGTGAATACGCGCCGAGCAGCAGCGACTGACGTAACGCATAGACGGTCTTGCGCTGAGCGTTCATGACGTCGTCGAACTCGAGCAGGTTCTTGCGGATGTCGAAGTTGCGAGCCTCCACCTTGCTCTGCGCATTCTCGACGCTCTTCGAGACCCAGGGGTGCTCAATCGGTTCATCGTCGGGCATACCCATGCGATCCATCAGGTTCTTCACCCGATCTCCCATGAAGATGCGCATCAGGTCGTCTTCCAGCGACAGATAGAAGCGGCTGGAACCAGGGTCGCCCTGACGACCGGCACGACCACGCAATTGGTTGTCGATGCGGCGCGACTCGTGACGCTCCGTACCCAAGATGTGAAGGCCGCCAAGCTTGATCACTTCGGCTTGCTCGGCCGCGCAAGCGGTCTTGTATTTGGCGAGCAACGCCGCGAATGCGGTTGGCTCGGCCTCGGGAAGCCGACTTGCCTCCTTGAACTCGAGGCGAGCTAGCATCTCGGGGTTACCGCCCAGCAAAATGTCGGTACCGCGGCCCGCCATGTTGGTCGAGACCGTGATCGCTCCCTTGCGGCCAGCTTGCGCGACGATGAACGCTTCGTTCTCGTGGTGCTTGGCGTTCAAGACGTGATGCGGGATGTTCTTCTTGGTCAGGATACGCGAGATCGCCGAGCTCTTCTCGACGCTCGTGGTGCCTACCAGCACTGGGCGTCCTTGCTCGTGCTTTTCGATCAACTCACGGATCAGGGCCGCAAACTTCTCGCGCTCGGTCTTGTACACGACGTCTTCGTCGTCTTTGCGCGACACCCCGCGATTCGTCGGGATGGCGACGACGTCGAGTTTGTAAGTGGAGTGAAACTCCTGGGCCTCAGTGAGCGCCGTACCGGTCATGCCCGCGAGCTTCTTGTAGATGCGGAACAGGTTCTGGAACGTGATGCTCGCCATCGTACGGCTCTCTTCTTTGATCCGTACGTGCTCCTTGGCTTCGACCGCTTGGTGCAAACCGTCGCTCCATCGCCGACCGGCGAGAACGCGGCCCGTAAACTCGTCGATGATCAGGATCTGGTTGTCCGGGGACACCATGTAGTGGACGTCGCGCTTGTACAACGCGTGCGCCTTGAGCAACTGGTTGAGGATGTGCAGCGTGCGAACCTGCTCGGCTTCGTACAGGTTCTTGACTTGCAGCAAGCTCTGCACGAGCTCCACGCCTTCGTCGGTCAGCGTGACGCTGAAGCCCTTCTCGTCGACCACGAAGTGTTCGTCTTTGCGGAGCTTCGGCATGACCTCGTTGATCTGCCGGTACATGTGGCTGGCGGCTTCTGCTGGGCCACTGATGATGAGCGGAGTGCGTGCCTCGTCGATCAAGATCGAGTCCACCTCGTCGACGATCGCGAAGTTCAGCGGGCGCTGCGCGTACTCGAGCGCCGAGAACTTCATGTTGTCGCGCAGGTAGTCGAATCCGAACTCGTTGTTCTGGCCGTAGCAAATGTCCGACTTGTACGACTTGCGTTTCTCGGCGTCGCTCTGCTGATTCACCACCACACCGATGCTCAGGCCAAGCCAATTGTAGAGCTTACCCATCCATTCGGCGTCGCGGCGCGCGAGGTAGTCGTTGACGGTAATCAGGTGAACGCCCTTGCCCTCCAAGGCGTTCAAGTAGACTGGCAAAGTGGCAACGAGCGTCTTGCCTTCGCCGGTCTTCATCTCGGCGATGCTGCCCCCGTGCAGCACCATGCCACCCATGAGCTGCACGTCGTAGTGACGCATGCCCAGGACCCGACGGCTCGCCTCGCGACACACCGCGAACGCTTCGAGTTGGATGTCGTCCAGAGTCGCGCCGTTGTCGAGCTTCTCTTTGAACTCGGGCGTTTTCGCCTGCAGTTCCGCATCCGACAGGGTCTGGATGTGCGCTTCGAGAGCGTTGATTTGGTTTACGCGAGCTTGCAGGCGCTTGATGGCGCGATCGTTCGCAGTTCCAAACAATTTGCGCGCAACGTAGGTCAACATGGGGGTCTGCCTTGATCTGGAGTCTGACGGGCGATAGCGAACCGCGTACCGCCGCAAAGTATTCTGGCGGGCCGCCACTTTGCTTCCCGGGTCGGGTCCGAGCCGCGCACGCTAATCACTGTTGGGGGGCGGCGCCAGGCCGAAGTGCGAAGAATTCCGAACTGGATTAGCGGGCGGACGCGCAGAAATCGATTATGCCAAACGACATGAACGACAACACTGTGCACCGAGCCCGACCCGCCTCGAATCGACTCGGTGCTGTGGGCCGTTGGGCCGGAAGATGGCTACCGTTGGTGGCGCTTTCCATCGCATGCGCGCGCCCCGTTTCTGCGCCCCCAAACCCGCCCAAAACCGATTCTGCCAAGACGCTCGGCTCAGCGCCCGCCACGTCTCCCCTCGTACCGGTGACCGTGGACGACGCGTTGTGGGGAAATGTTAACGCGCCGGTGACCATCGTCGCGTTCGTAGACTTCCAGTGTCCGTTCTGTGCGTTGTCTCACCGTACGTTGGTCGAGCTGCTCCACCAATACGGGCCCGAGAAGCTGCGCCTCGTCGTCAAACACGCGCCGCTGCCCTTTCACGAGCGCGGAGTACCCGCGGCGAAGGCTGCCCAGGCGGTGCTGCGTCTACGCGGCGTCGATGCCTTCCTCGACTACGCCGGTCAGCTTTACGGCGACACGAACTCGGAGCGTGCCGACAAGCTCTCCGAGGCGCGGCTCGTCGAAATGGCGAAGGCGTTGGATATCGATGCTGCAGCGTTCGCTGCGGAGGTCTCGAAACCCGAAGTCGAGGCAAAGGTGGCTGCCGACTTGCGCCGTTATCAGGACTTGGGACTTCGAGGAGTGCCGGCGTTTCTGATCAACGGCGCGGAGTTGACGGGCGCTCGTCCGGCGGGCGACTTCGAAACCTTGATTGAACACGAGCTGGCCGCCGCCGAGGAGCTCGGAAGGCGTGGGGTGACGCCGTCGAAGCTCTACGAACGTCGAGTGCAAGTGAACTACCGCGAACCCGGGCCTGCCGTCGAGGACGCGCCGTTCGAGAGCGTGGCGTATCGGGTACCGATCGGGACTTCGCCTTCGCGCGGCCCTGTCGACGCAGCGGTGACCATCGTCGAGTTCGCGGACTTCGAATGCCCGTTCTGCCAGCGAGTTCACGCCACCATAGAACAGCTGTTTGCGAAGTATCCCGGCAAGCTGCGTTGGGTGATGAAGCACAACCCGCTACCGTTCCACCCCGTCGCGATTCCGGCGACGATCACGGCCCTCGAGATTCGACGCCAAAAAGGCGAGGAAGCATACTGGCAGGCGCTAGGCCGATTCTACCGAGCCAGTGAGCTCACGCCGGACCTACTGTTGGCGGTGGCAGATGAACATGGTGTTCAGCCAAAGCCGCTGCTTGCCGCGTTCGAGGGCGAAACCGTCCCCGCCGAGGTGCAGGCCGATCAGGACCTGGCGGTCGACCTGAACGCACAAGGTACTCCGCACTTCTTCGTCAACGGCCGCCGCCTGGCCGGGGCCCAACCGTACGAGGTCTTCGACCAACTGGTGGGTGAGGAACTGGCCAAGGTGGCGGAGCGCAAGTTGACCGGGGACGTCTACTCGACGCTGCAAGCAGAGGCCGCCGCGCCGCCTGGTTTGGCCCACTTCGACGTGCCGCCGCCGGGCCCGGAAACCCCCGCCCTGGGCCCAGCCGACGCGCCTGTCGTGATCCAGATGTTCTCGGATTTCGAGTGCCCGTTTTGTCAGCGCGTCTTGCCCACGATCGCGGCTCTACGTTCGCGTTATCCCGGAAAGATCAGGGTAGTTTGGCGACACTTGCCATTACCCTTTCACCCTCATGCCAAGCAGGCGGCTGCGGCGGCTCTGGAGGCCCGGGCGCAGCTGGGCGATCGAGGCTTCTGGCTGATGGTCGAACGCTTGACGGGCATGCCCGGCGTGCTTCTGGGCGACGACAAGGCGACGGCGCCGTCGGAGCTGCCGCAACTCGATGTCGAGTTTTTGCGGGCTGAAGCGAAGGCCATCGGGCTAGACGATGCCCGATTCGTCGCCGCGATGAATGGGGGCGTGCACCACGCGGCGATCGCTGCGGACGAACGAGTCGCGCGCGAGTTGGGCGTCCACGGAACACCCTCGTTCTTCATCAACGGCTATGCGCTCTCGGGCGCGCAGCCACTCGGCCGCTTCGAACGTTTGGTTCGGCTGGCGCTTACACCAAATTCGACGGCCGGAGACAAATCGCCTCGTGCGGTGTCCGAAGCCGGAACCCAACGGTAGATCAAATGCGGGGTTGTGACGCGAGATGGTTGCACGCGTCCGATCCTGCTCTACGCTTGGCGACATGACTCGAACGTTCGTAAATAAGCTTGGAATAGGTCGTGTGGTTGCGGCGGCGACGGTTTGCGGCGGCATCGCAATGGGGGCAACTTCGTGCACGACCGAGGTCGTCAATCACGTTGCGGCGCCGAATGAGTCGCACGGTTTGGTTGCCTCCGGTAGCGGCAAGGTAACGGCGGCTCCCGATACCGCCGTCGTCAACATCGGCGTCGAGACGCGCAATGCTCAGCCGAAGCTGGCGGTGGAGCTGAACAACCAAGAGATGACCAAGTTGGTCGCGAGCCTCAAGGCGCTCGGCATCGCCGACGCGGACCTCCAGACGTCGAACTTCAACATCCGCTTCGAGCGCATCGAGCATTGGCCGCCAGTGCCTGCAGCGCCTGCCGCCCCGGCAGGCAAGGCCGTGGCGGTCGCCGAAGCGCCGAAACCTGAGCCACCAGCGGTGGACGGAGTGTTCGTGGTTACCAACACGTTGAGCGTCACGGTTCGTGATCTGAGCAAGCTCGGCGACGCGCTGAGCTCAGCCACCGCCGCTGGAGCAAACAGCGTTTGGGGAGTCGACTTCCGTATCAACGAGCCGGAGCCGTTGCTGGCGCAGGCGCGAGACAAGGCGGTCGCCGACGCGCTCGAGAAAGCCAAACGTCTGGCCGCGGCGGCGGGCGTGAAGGTTGGTCCGCTGCTCAGCATCGAAGAGTCCGGTCGAGGTGGCCCGATGCCCGTCGGGGCGATGTTCGGTGAGCGGATGGCCAAGAGTTCCGTGCCGATCGAAGCGGGCTCCATGGAGGTCTCGGCCGACGTCGTGGTGCGTTTCGCGATCGAGTGAGTAGGGTTGCGGACCTATCAGCGCTTCTGGGAAGCCAGGTCACTCGTCCCTGCTTCCCAGAATGCCCATGGCACCCCTAGCGACCGAAGACGATGCGTTCGTTGCGCATGAGGCGCTCGAGCAACAGCAGGGCAGCCGTCGTGTAAATCAGGGACGCAACCCATGCCAACCCGAGGTGCATGGGACGCGTCGGCTCCCCTTCGAGCAGATCGAGCACGGCTGTGACCTGGCCGAGCGCCGGGACAAGAGCAGTCCACCACGTGCTCGACAGCGGATTGTAGACCAAAAGCAGCGACGGCAGAGTAGGCACGAGCAGAAACAGGGAGAGGTAGGTCTGCGCTTCTTTGAACGTGCGTGCGAAGCTTGCGACCAACATCTCGAGCGCGACACCGAAAGAAGCGAGTGGCATCAACCACAGCAGCGTCCAACCTGCTGACAGCCAGCTGAAGTTCATTCGTAAGCCGAGCTCTTCCAACGGCAGAAACGGCGGTATGACTGCAAACAGGGACGCCCCGACCGCTGTCACTGCGCTCGCCGCCAAGGTCGCCGTGAGCCACTTGCCCAGCAGGAGCCCGAAGCGAGACGCCGGAGTAAGCAGCAAAGATTCGAGAGATTTGCGCTCTCTTTCCCCCGCGGTGGTGTCGATGGCGATGTTCATCCCACCGGCGAAGGCGGACAACATGAGCATCATCGGGATCACGTACAAGAGCTTTGCGCTGGCCTGCTCGGGGGTAGCTAGGTCGATATCGTGAAGCCGTACGGGGTGAGCAACTGCTGGTGAGACGCCACGCGCCAGCAAGCGTAAGGCACCCAACGTTTGGACGCTCTCGGAAATTGCGCCTTCGACGCGACGTGCCAGACCGAGAGTCTTGGGACGCGAGGAGTCGAGAACCACCTCGAGATCTGCCACCTTGCCCTCACGCAGTCGCTGCGAATAGTCGTCCGCGATGACCAACGCGACACGACACTTGCCCGAGGTGATCGCGAGTTCAGCGTCCGCGCGTTTGCCCGACTCGTGAACGACGGCGACCCCACGCCCTTCGAGAGCTTCGATCAGGGTTGGCGCGTGGTCTGCGCCGAACACCAAGACTGGGTTGCTAACGTCCCGCTCGGCGGTGATTCCGAACCGAATGCCCGCCATCAGAATGGCCGGACCCAGCAGCGGGAACAGCAGGGCTCCAAACGTGCTGCGCCGATCCCGCAGATGGTTTTGCCCTTCGTGCCGCAGCGTGACCCAAAGGGTTCGTGCCGTGCCGGGCATGGAACGCGCCGAACGCGTGGGCCTTGGAGTGGGCGCCGGCGTCGTCACGAGCCCGTCCCACCTTCGACGTCGGGCCCGGACCCCGGTGAGCGCTCGGGAACTGATTGTACGAGGCTGACGAACGCTTCCTCGAGGGAGCTCTCGCCACTCAGCTCGAGGAGCTCACGCGGCGTCCCCGCCGCCACCACTCGACCTCGAGCGACGACAACGATTCGGTCGCACAAGGCAGACACCTCCTGCATGATGTGACTCGAGAACAACACCGCAGCTCCACCGCTGGCGAGGTCGCGGATCACTTGGCGCATCGCGCGCGTGCTCACGACGTCGAGCCCGTTCGTGGCTTCGTCCAGGACCACGTTGGAGGGGGAGTGCACCAACGCGCGTGCAATCGCCACCTTGGTTCGTTCGCCTTGAGAGAAACCATCGACTCGTCGCTCCAGCAGGGACTGCATCTGCAGCAGCTCGCACAACTCCGCGGTTCGTCTTGCGATTGTGAGCCGATCCAAGCCATGAAGCTCGCCGAAGTATTCGATGTGCTCGCGTGCGGTGAGACGCGGGTAGAGCCCGCGGTCGTCCGGCAACACGCCCACGGCATTGCGTGCTGCTCGAGGGTCGGTGAGGACGTCGAGCCCGTCGATCCGCACATTACCCGCGTCCGGTTTGACGAGCGAGGAAATCATCCGCAACGTCGTGGTCTTGCCTGCGCCGTTGGGGCCCAACAAACCGGTGATGGTTCCATTCGCCACGGCGAAGGATACATCGGAGACCGCCGTCACTTTGCCGTACCTCTTGGCGAGGGAGTTCACTTCGATCACGGACGTCTCTTTCAGGGCCCCGTCGGGCCGGTGAAGAAGGGTAAAGGCTCCAACTCGGCCAGACAACGCACGTCGGTCGATGCCGGGTCCTCGGAGAGTAGAAACCGCGCGATCACTTCGGGAGCGCAGCCCAGTGGAGTGACGCCGTGGCTGCCGAGTGTTACCACGTGTAGGGCGTTCGGTAGACGGCTCGCGACGAGGTGTCCCCAACGTGGCGGCGTCGCGGGATCGCGCGCGCCGCTGAGAATCAAGGTGGGGTGCCGCTGCCGTACCGGTTCGTAGTAGTTGGGGGGCATCTCCGACGAAGCCCACGATTTACACCACGTTCGCGCTTGTTCCACCAATGTCTTCCCAAACACGGTCCCGTTCGTGAGTGCGGCGACTTCGTCGTCGCTGATCCGCGGCACGTCCTCGGCGCATACGACCGAAAGGTACATGCCGAGGTGGCTTACCTGGTCGGTCATCATGTCGGAGATGGCGGTCACGGATGCAACGAAGGGGCTCCAATCGTCGCGATGGGCTCGCTCGAGAGCGAAGGGTAGTAGCGAAATCAGCTCGCTCGAATAGAGGAGTGTTCTCAGGCCGCCCAAGAAGCCGTCGCGAGTCATTGGCAAGCGTTCTGCCGTTCCGCGGCTGGGGTGTACAATCTGAACCGTGAGTGGTCCGCCTCCAAAACGCTCAAGCACTTCGGCGAGGTGCGTTTCAAATCGCGGATGAGCCGCCGCGCAGTCTGGTTGGCGTGCACAGTCTTGCGCAACGCGGTCGAGGCTTGCTTGACCGTCCGCCGCAAAGTGTAGGGGCAGCTCGACGTCGGTGGGGGCGGCGCCGTCCAGCACGACTCGGTTCACACTGTCCGGATGAAACTGCATGTAGGCGAGCGCGACCCGAGTGCCGTAGCTGCCCCCCCAAAGGTCCCAGCGCGCGTGACCGAGCGCCAACCTCACCGCTTCGTAGTCGCCCAAGGCGGCCAGCGTCGTGTATTGGGTCGTATCGGCGTCGAGTGCGTCGTGGCACGCAGCGATGTCCTCCGGCGAAGGCATCTTGCTGAAACGGTCGGCAAACGGCGGATCCTCCTCGTGGCAACGAAGCGCGTTCGAAGCGCCGGTGCCGCGCTGATCGACGAGCACTAGGTCTCGTGTGCGTCGCAACTTCGAAAGTTGCCGTGCGATCGGCACACCGGACGTCGTAGCGGCCTGCCCCGGACCCCCCACCAAGATCAGCAGCGGCGGGCCTGCCGAACCCGCACCCGTGGCGGGCAGCACCGCGAAGTGGATGGAGAGCCGTCGACCTTGCGGCACGGTGGCGTTCTCGGGGACCGTCACGGCCCCGCACCGAGCGGGAATGTCGAGGTTGCCGATGCGGCAAGTTGTTAACTCGAGACCATTCGCCGGACGCGAAGTGCACGCCGTCAGCGTGGCCAAGGCGAGCGTCGACAAGGCCGCCAAAACCTTGCGCCGGCGCCCGTTCGCGCCGACTGCCACGGTTCGTACGCGCACTAGTTGTATGCGCACTAGGCGCCACGGCAACGGGCAATCGAATTCGCGTTGCTGAAGCAGCCGGCGCACGTCAGGACTGTTACTCAGTAGACGCCGAGAGTACAAGAAAACACGCTACCTCGTGACGGCTGGGATGGGGCCACGCGCGAGCTCATGCTTCCGCGATCGCGATCAGCGTATCCGTCGCATCCATCCCGTCGAGCATGTGGGCGTAGGCGTGATCGAGGGCCGGCGTGCTCAGTTCGGGGCGCGTTTCGTGACCACCCGGCTTGCCAAAACGAATCCAGTGCAAGTGGTTGGCGAGTGGATAACGCTGATATCCGGCCACCTTGACGTTCGAGAACCCAGCCAGCTCGAGATAGAGCCGCAACGTGTTCCGAGTGTGAAGGATCAAGTGTTCGCTCCAGAACGTGAATGCCTTGAACGGCTCGTGGTTCAGGTGGCTCAGGAGATAGTCCTTGCCGTGAGGCACCTCCACGATGACCAACCCGCGAGGGCGCAGTCGCCGTCGGACCTGCACGAGAGTCTCGATCGGGTTGGTCATGTGCTCGAACACGTGGAAGATCGTGACGATGTCGAGCCCAGTGAGTGAGACACTTTCGATCGAAGGATAAACTCGATGCCCGCAATCTTCCAGAACCCGCCGCACCTCGGCCTGCGGCTCCACCGCGGCCAGGGACTCGACATGGGGCCTGGCCAAGTCCAGGAAACCTCCCGGACCCGAGCCAACGTCCAGGCAACGTTTTCCCTCGAGCAGGTGTCGAAACTGCGATACCCGACGATTGTCGTCGCGATGAGTCCGCAGCAGCGCGCTCTCTCGCGAGTCCACGCCCCAATACGAGAAGCCACTCTGCTCCTGGTAGTGTTCCAGGTCCATGTGGTCGGAGCGGCTGAGTACGATCAGTCCCGTCCGTGGGCAGCGCAGCACCTGAACGTCCTCGCGATCGCGTACGCGTGGGTGATAGAGGCGCAGCTCGCCGACGTCGGTGAGACCATGGTCGAACACCGGACGGGCCGCTTGGTTCGAGCACACGAGCGTGTCAGAATCGTGACGCTTTTGGACGACGGAGCGGCGCATTGATGGTGGGCGTTGCACGAATCAAGCCAAGTGCAGTCTTTGGTGGGCACGAGTGCACTCGCGGGAGCCTCGAGCACTGAACGCGTCGCACTGGAAACGCGCGAATGCCCCGACGTTCCTGCAACGTCTTCGTGCGCACGGTTACGCCTCATTGACGAGTTGTGCGGAGAAGTGAGAACGTGACCCCCATGAAGTACCGCAAGCTCGGGGCGACGGGGGTCAAGGTGTCAGAACTTTGTCTAGGTGCGATGACGTTCGGTGAAGCCGACCAACAGTCGTTCATGCACCAGGTGAGTATCGACGAGAGCACGTCTCACGCCGTGCTCAACCGTGCGCTCGAACTCGGTATCAATTTCATCGATACAGCCGACGTCTACGGTCAAGACGGCTTGAGTGAACGCGTGTTGGGCGCTTGGTTCCAAAAGGACAAGCGCCGCGACGAGCTCGTGCTGGCCACGAAGTTCCGCTTCACCATGGGAACCGGGCCCAATCGCAGCGGAGCTTCCCGCTATCGGATCATGCGCTGTGTGGAGGCCAGTCTCGAGCGCCTCAAGACGGACCGGATCGATCTGTTCCAGGTGCACATGCAGGACATCGACACACCCGAGGAGGAGACACTGCGCGCGCTGGACGACCTCGTGTCCCAGGGCAAGGTGTTGTACATCGGTTGCTCGAACTACGCCGCTTACCGGCTCGTCGACGCGCTGTGGAAGAGCCGGAATGGTGGCCTCGCCAGTTACGTAACCTTGCAGGCGGAATACAGCCTAGTCGCGAGAGATCTCGAACGCGAGCACGTCCCTCTGTGTCGCGAAAACCAGCTTGGCATTTTGCCGTGGTCGCCGCTCGCCGGCGGTTTCTTGAGTGGAAAGTACGAGAAAGGGCAAGCGCCTCCACCCGGGACTCGACTCGAAAAATGGAAGGAACGTTGGGCGCGCTACGATAACGAGCGCGGTTGGCGCATTCTCGACTGCGTCCGCGCTGTCGCCAAGGAGTTGGAGACCACACCGAGCGCCGTCGCGCTGGCGTGGCTGTTGAAACAGCCTCAAGTAACGTCAGCGATCTTCGGTGCCCGATCGGTCGAACAACTCGAAGCCAATGCTCGGGCGAGCGAGGTGGCGCTCACCGAACACCAGCTCCAGCGTTTGGACGAGGCCTCGGCTTTCGACGTCGGGTATCCCTATGCGTTCATCAAGTCGATACAGGGTCGATGGTGAAGTAGCAGACACGACCACTCAGCAAGGGCGCGAATCACAAGCCGGCGGACTTCTGACTCTGTGCGATCGCGACGCGCGGCAGATGGATGCCGCATTCCTTGTTGTCGCCCAGATTGCGACCGGCACGGGGGTCTTCACCCTCCAGTACAGGAAACGTGGAGTGTTCATCGCCGATTGAGCGATAACCGCGCTTGTACAAGGGGTGGTACGGGAGGTCGTTGCTTCGCATGTAGTGAACGACGTCCTCTTCGGTCCAGTTCAAGATGGGGTGGACCTTGTAAACGCCATCCTCGACTTCTACGGGGTTGAGCGTCTTTCGGAAGGAGGTCTGATGTCGCCTCAGCCCAGCGACCCACGCCTTTGGCTTCAACTCGGCCAGTGCGCGGTTCATGGGTTCGACCTTGTTCATCTGCAAATACGCTTCGACCGCCGCACGGTCGCCTTCGTAGCGTTTGCCGTAAAGTGCCTCTTGGTGAGCCGCGGTGAGCCGCGGCGAGTAAACGCGCACGTCGAGGTCGAAGCGCTGCTTCAGCTCATCGGCAAACCGGTACGTTTCGGGGAACAAGTAACCCGTGTCGATGAAAACCACACGCACCGTCGGGATCCACTGCTTCACCAGGTGCAACATGAGCGCAGACTCGGCGCCGAAGCTCGACGTGAGGATCACGTCGTCCCCAAAGGTATCGCGAGTCCAACCCAACGCGGTCTCGGCAGAGGCACCCTCGAGGGCGCGATTGACGCTGGACAGGTCAATGGCAGTACGCGGATCGTTCACGAGTCTAAGGTCCACCATATCCGCACAGTTTGGGAGCTATTTCTGACCTGCGCAATCGGAAAAGTGTGGAATAAGGTAAGTGTTTGAAACTATTGGATGTTGGACCACGCTTGAGCCTTTTCGGAAGCCAAAGGCCCGCTCACCAGCGCCTCGGCCCAGGAACCGGCAGGTCGTTCTCCCGCCATCTCGAGGCGCCTCAGGCCCGGAGCTGGAGGGCCGCGAGGAAGAACCCGTCGGTCCCGTGCAGGTGAGGGAGGAGGCGGAGCTGAGAGGTATCTCCGCCAGTGCCGAGCTGACTGGCAATGACGGCAGGGCGATACACGTCTGCCACGCGCTCGAGCACCTCCTCGCACTCGCGGCGGAGCACGCTGCACACCACGAACAATACCTGCGTCGTCGGCGACACGACTCGCGCCAGGTTCCGCAACATACGTTCCGAGTTGGTTGCCAAGCGTTCCACGTCTACCGGTTTCAAGCGGAGTGCGATCTCTGGGCGGTGCCGCAGCGTACCGCTCCCGCTGCAGGGCGCGTCCACCAGGATTCGGTCGAAATGACGAGGGAAGTCCGCCGGCAACGCCGACGACTTGGCCCAATCGACGACCGCCGTCTTGGGGGGCGGCAATTCCAGTCGCGCGAACTCGCGTTGGAGCTCGTGGAGCTTCGTTTCGCCAACGTCCGTGGCCCACAGGCTGCCGCTTGCGCCAACGGCCTCTGCAAGGAGTGAGCTCTTTTGCCCACGACCGGCGCACGCATCGAGGATTGTCTCACCAGGCCGTGCTCCGAGCGCCAAACCGGCGAACATTGCCCCTTCCTCTTGAACGACGTAGTGCCCCGCGCGCCACTCGTCGCGTTGCTGGAGATCTCCGTGTTTGGTTAACAAGTATGCATCCGGGCAGAGCCGGCCGTGCGGCGCGCCCATCAGCCACTCTGGTATAGGGGCGCCTTCGCGCAGCCGGAGGCACGGCGGCGGTGCTTGCGTGTTCAAGTCCAGCTTGGAACCGGAAGCGCTCGCCGAGCACCCGAGTAGGCCGCGCATTCCGTCCTCGCCAACCGATGCCGTCAGGGCCTCGACGAGCCAGGGAGGAGCGCTGGCCACGAGCGCTTCGTCGTGATTCGCTTTGGGGGCCTGTGCGAGTTTGCGCAGGATCGCGTTGGCAAAGCCTCCCGGTTGTTTGCCCCCAATTTCGGAAATCGCCGTGACGGCGGCGTCAACCACGGCAAACGCCGGCACTCGGTCCAGAAACAGGAGCTGGTAGGCGGCCACGAGAAGGTGGCTCTCCAGGTCCGTTTCCGTACGTGGCAATCCGCGGTTTGCGAATGCTCGCAGTCGCTGCTCGAGGTAACCGCGCGTCCGCAGCGTCCCGTACACGATCTCCGTGGCCAAAGCTTTGTCACGCGGATCCATGTCCGGCTGAGCTCGCAACAGGCGATCGAGAGTGGCAGTCGCGAAGACTCCCTGTTTGATGATTGAGGTTAACGCCGTCGCGGCAATCCGCCTGGCGTCGGGAGGTGTAGACATCAGCTGACCAATTCTTTGATGTGTCCCCGAATCACGTCCCACCGTTTTTCGACGTCGTTCTTGAACGATACGGCCATGAGCGAGAGGATCACTAGTAAACCAACGACGTGAGCAAACTCTCGCACGCGAAGGGGGATGGCACGCCGCGACAGGCCCTCGACGATGAAGAACATCAGATGTCCACCATCGAGCACCGGGATCGGCAAAAGGTTGAGTAGTCCGAGGTTGATGGAGACTAGCGCCATTACCCAGATGAAATAGTCAGGGCCCTTACGCCCTTCCTCTCCGGCCACTTCGTAGATAGTGATCGGACCGCTCAGCGAGTTCAAGCTGACGCGTCCACGGGCGGCTCTACCCAGCAGCTTCACGATGAACTTCGTCACCCCGACCGTTTCTTCCACGGCCTTGGTCAACGCGTAACGCACCGGGGTCGGGTGGTCGACGAACTCCTCTGGAGCGAGCGGGATCCAGTTCTGAACACGAAAGCTGTACCGCGCGAAAGTCTGGCCGCTCTCGTCGCGGAATTCTTCGCGGCGCATCTGGAACTCACCAGAGCGGATGCGTCCGTCCCGGGCCGACTGCCACTCGAGGGCGTGAGTTTGATCGCGTTTACCCCAAACCCGTTCACGGAAAGTGGACCAAGCTGGCAACGGCTCACCGTTGAGCTTGAGCAACTTGTCACCAAGCCTCAGTCCCGCGGCGTAAAGGGGCGAATCGTTGGGCAGGTCGGCGACGTACAAGTCCGCCAGCTCGAGTCCAGTGCGCGCGGCCAGGTCCGGGCCCGTCGGTAACGGCGTGAGGGCAACCACGCCGGACTCGTAGACAGCCATCGTCGCGAGGCCCCCGAGCGCGTTCTCGACGTTGAGCGGCCTCATGTACGTGACGGGCACCGTCTCACCTTGATTGCCCTTGAGCTCGCCCTCCAAATCCATGAACCGACGGACGCGTTTGCCGGCGATGTGAGTGATCACGTCGAAAGTACGGAGCCCAGCGCGATACGCGGGAGAGGTCGCGTCTCGAACACCGATTACCCCGGCGGGGGCGCTCGATAGGATACCGACTGACCCTACCCGTTCGAGCGCGCCCAAGTTGTGCTGCTCGGGGTTGGATACGGCGCCCTCGAGTTCGTCGCCGCCCACGACTTCGTCGGAGACGACCTCGACGTCGACGTGTTTGTTGTCACGGAAGACCTTGAAGCGAATCGCGTGCGCTGGGTTGCGCGCGATGAGTCGTTTGACTTCGTCGAACGTGCCCACGTCCTCTTCGTTGACGCTCATGATCCGGTCGCCCGGTTGCAGCAAACCGTAGGCGGGGTGTTCGGGCAACACGGCGCCGACCGTCGGCGGCAAGAAGGGGCCGTCGCCGATGAACACGGAGAAATAGAGAATTATCGGGAAGATGAGGTTCATCAGCGGCCCCGCGAGGACCACGATCACGCGCTTGTACAAGGCCAGGGATTCGAAGGTGCGGTGCCGATCCTCGGGCAAGACGATGTCGGTCTTGGAGGACTCGAGCATTCGCACATAGCCGCCCAGCGGCAGCAGGCTGATGCAATACTCGGTCTCGCGGCCGCGAAGTTTCAGGAGTTTCGGCCCAAAACCGAGGCTGAACGTTATGACGCGCACCCCGAACAACTTCGCGAACATGAAGTGGCCGAGCTCATGGACGAAGATGAGCGAGCTAATCAGGATGACGAAGTAGAGGAGATCCACGAGGCCAGGGGTGCCGAGGAGGGCAGGTCAGTGTCCGGCAAGCATGCGCTTGAGGAAATCCAGCGCCATCAGCAGAATCAGGGGCGAAAAGTCGAACCCGCCCATACCTGGCAGGATCTTGCGGATCGGGTTCAACACGGGTTCGGTGAGTTCACGCAAGAACTGAAAGACGACGTTGTCGGACGGTATCCAGGAGGAAAGGGCTGCCACCAGGACGATGACTTCGTAGACCGAGATAAACGTATAGAGCAAGCCCATGGGCGCTTCGTTGGACGCTGGCAAGGGGTAAGTCAAGGCCGTTCCGGAGCGTTTACCGTGATTTGGGCCCCCAAACCCCGACCCCGACGGAAATCCACGCCCTGGCCGGTGCCCCATTTGGAGCGGTTACCGAGTGCCGACCCATCGCAAACATGGGTGTAAGAACTTGCGGCGCGGCGCGTTGTAAGGGCGTGACGACGGTGGTTTGGTCGCAGTTGGCTATGGGTTCTGCCGGTTTCCCGGTGAGGAATGTGCGCTCGATATTGGCCTTTTGGGGCGCCCATGACGCACAATTCCGCTTCGGAATTGCCGTGGACGAACACGAACCGCTCAATAGTGCACGGCGTTTGGCGTGGGAGGCCGACCTACTGCGTCGTGCGCGCGCCGGTGAGCGACCCCCCCGGTCCGCGCGGGATCGCACGTACGCGGCCCCAGACTTCAGTCGCGTGTTGTTGCCCAAACTCGGCAACACAGACGCCGCCCAAGACGCGCGCACGGAGACCATCCGCAC
>CBINDO010000044.1:0-38406 GCA_966249405.1 uncultured bacterium
AAAGTCAGACCCGTCACCTGACTCTCCCCCCAAGTCGGTCCGGCCTGCCGAGTCCGAACTGCCGCCGCCGAGCGCAGACGAACAACCCCAACGGCGCTGGAGTCTGGTTCAAGAGTACGCCCGCACCCCAGGTCGCAAGCTGATGCGCTTGGGCTCCCAGCTGCGCCGCGATACCCGTCAATGGGTTGGGACGCGTTCCGAGCCGACCGTCGTGCCTTACATTGGTTATGGTTCGCCGCATGGCGCCGCGCGCGTGTTCGCGCGCGTACTCGAGGTCTCCAGTGAACCTCCGCCTTCGGTGGATGACTCGGTATGGGTTAACTTCAAACGCTCTTACCATCAGTGGAAGACGTCCGAGTTGCCGGGCAAACGCGTCCGCATCACGTGCGGCGGCCGTTCGGTGGTGGTCGAGTCGGACGCGGAAGGCTACGTGGACGCATGGTTCGATACCCCTTCACTGTCCGGACCGTGGGCGCCGATCTCGTTCTCACTGCTGACGCAAGCATCGGAGGCAGCGGAGTCGGTTTCTTCTCCCTTGACCGTCGAGGGCCAGGTGTTCGTGCCACCGGCGGATGCGCCGTTCGGCATCATCAGTGACATCGACGATACGATTCTGCACACCAACGTGCAGGACGTAGTTCGCATGGTGACGCTGAGCGTGTTCGGCAACGCGCTCACGCGCATGGGTTACCCGGGCACCAGCGAGTGGTATCAAGGAATGGTGAGGTCGACCGGGGCCCCCGCCTTTTATGTCTCACGCAGTGCTTGGAACCTGTTCCCTTTGTTGCGAGGGTTCATCGAACACCAAGGTTTGCCCCTGGGTCCGCTGCTGCTTCGCGACGTGGGCTTGAGTCGCGGTAAAGAGCGCAAGCGCGGTCACAAGTACCGGCGAATGTGCGAGATCCTCGAAATGTATCCTCAAATGCGCTTCATCTGCGTGGGGGACAGCGGACAACGAGACGCCGAGATCTACGCGTCGCTCTCCGAGTCGCACCCGGGACGGGTGGCGGCCATCTACATCCGCGACGTGGGAGATCCCGAACGTCGGCAGATCGCCGAGGCCGCGTGCGAAGCGTCGAAGCTGCCGAGCCTGGTATTTTCGGACACTCGGGAGGCCTTGGAGCACTCGCGAAGTCACGGCTTCTGGATTGCGCCTTGACATGAAACCCCGACTCGGCGTTTGACGGCACCATATGTCGCTCACTCTCCCGTCGCTCGCGCCGCTCTCCGAATCCGAAGTATCGGCGCTGAGCCAGTTACTCGCCGACAGCGGCAGCACGTCCCTCGACTACGCGCGCGGGGTGTTTTCGGGGGTGGCTTGCGGACCGGAGTTCGTAGAGCCCACGACCTGGTTACCGTGGCTCTTGGGGTCGACGGCTCCGAACAAAGCGGCGCTGCGCCAGCTGCTGGAGTTGTTGGTGCGCGATGCCCAAAGCATCGCGGAGTGTCTCGAGTTGGGCCAGCCGTGGCTCCCCGAATCGGAGGCTTCGCTCACTCAGTTCTGCAAGGGCTTTACCCGCGCGACCCAAGCTAACCCCGAATGGCAACGAGCCACCGAAGTCTTCACCAAGTTGCTGCCGATCGCGATCCGCGCCGGATATCTCGACACGGCGAGCCTCGACCGCTTCGTTCCCGAGGCTCGGCTGGACGCTCAAGCCTGGTTAGCCGCAGAGAATGAACAACTCTCGGCGCGTTTGCTCGAGCTCCATCAGCACTTCGCCAAGAGCCGCGCCGAACGCAAACCGCTCCGCGCCGAGAAGGTTGGACGGAACGAGCTGTGCCCGTGCGGTAGTGGTAAGAAGCACAAGAAGTGCTGTGCCCACTGAGTCCTCGCGGTTGCCGTGTTTGCGCCCGGCAGACGCGTCGACAGTCAGCGCGGGCGTGGTGCGCCGTGGCCGTGCGGCGCCGAAACCCGACACGCCCGAGCGTTGCTGAGGTGCGCCAAGATGAGCGCCAGCGAGGCCAACACCGTCGCGACAATCTCCATCCATTCCTCGTGCCCGACCCATTCCCCGACGCCAAAGGCGGTGAGCCCCAACGCCAGCCAGACGATCGGCGTCAGGCTACGGTGAGTGACGTAGCCCCACCCTAGCGCGACGGTGGCCAAGCTCAGGAGCACGGCCTTGGTCCGAAACTCGAATTCCGAGGTGAAGAGAAAGGGTGCGACCGCGACCAACACCGGAGTGAGCGCGCAGTGTACCGCGCAAACCGCCGAAAGCGCGATCCCGATGCGGTCGAGCCACAACCGCTGACCATCGTGCGCACCATGCGCAGGGCCCGGGTGGACCTTTGGTGCCGCCGGCGCGGCCTGCACGGCCGAAAGCTCGCTGTCCACGTCTTGACGCGCTACCATCAGGGGGAAACTCTTGGCATCGGACGCCGGAAACATGGGCGGCGGAAACTAGCGCAAAACATCTGCACTCGCAACTCGGTTTCGTTAAGGTCAGCCGGGCTCCGCAACACGAGATTGGGCATCCTGCTTCCGTGTAGTGCAACGAAACACTTCCCGCCGTCGGCTTCGCGTCAGTCAGGGTGCGATGGAGCCGGCCAGGCTGTCGAGTAGACCGCTGACGGTGTATTCGGGGGCCGTGGTATGCACGGTGACCCCAAGCTCCGTGGCGGTCTTGGTAGTGATCGGACCGATGCTCGCCACGTGGACCTTGCCCAGAATCCGCTCGGCGTCCGGGCCGAGCGCCCGCACCGTTGATGCCACCATCGAGCTCGAGGTGAAGATCACGGTGTCCACCTCTCCCGCGTCGAACAGAGCTCGCAACCGTTCGGCATGCGATGCCCCGATAGGCTTGGTCTCGTAAGCCGGCACCACGTCCACCGACAACCCCGCCGCCCGCAGGGCCGCTGGCAACTCGTCTCGGGCCTCCAAGGCGCGAGGCAGCAGGACTTTGCCGCCGGCTTGGGTCGCTAAGACGGCCCGCGCCAGGCCCTCACCAACGAACTCGTCGGCGACCAAGTCCGCACTGATGCCGTACGCTCGAAGGGCATGTGCCGTCCTTGGTCCAATGGCACCGACGCGGGCTTTGGCAAGACGTCGTGCGTCGTACCCCGCCTTGGAGAGCGCCGCAAAAAACGCGTCCACGCCGTTGGCACTCGTAAACAAGATCCAATCGTAGTCGGCGGCCGACCTGGCAGCGTCCAGCAGACGTTGTGGTTCTGGTGGGGGATGAATCTCGATGACGGGAAAGACGATCGCCTCGGCACCACGTTCACGGATGCGATGGGCGGTATCTTGGGCTTGATGGACGGGACGCGGCACCAGGATGCGTCGCCCAAACAATGGCTTCTTCTCGAACCAACTGAGCTTCTGCCGCAACGCTACGACTTCCCCGACGACAATGACCGCGGGATTGCTGAGGCCGGCTTCAACGGCACGCTCGGCGAGCTCGCCCAACGGCGCTTCACACACCCGCTGCTGCGGCCTCGCGCCCCACATGATTACTGCCGCCGGCGTGGCGGCGGAGCGGCCGCCGCGGATCAGCGCTTGGCAAATCTCGGTGATCCTGCGCATGCCCATGAGGATGCACAGAGTATCGCTGGCCGTGGCGATCTTGAGCCACGCGTCCTCCGACCACTCCTTGCCTTCACGGTCAGTACCAGTGATGAACGACACGCTGGAGGACAGCTCTCTGTGAGTGAGAGGAATGCCTGCGTACGCCGAGGTGCCAATCGGCGATGAGAGACCAGGAACGACCTCGAAGGGGATGCTCTCGGCGACCAGCGCTTCGGCTTCTTCCGCGCCCCGTGCGAACAGGAACGAATCGCCCCCCTTGAGTCGCACGACGCGTTTTCCGTCGCGCGCCAGTTCGATCAACTGCGACGTAATCCACTCCTGGGTGGGGCTCAGACTGCCGCCCCGCTTTCCGACGTTGCGAAGTTCTGCGTCGGGGCGCGCGAGAGCAAGCAACCCCGGATGACTGAGCGCGTCGTACAAGACGACGTCGGCGGTGGCGAGTAACGCTTGACCGCGCACCGTGATGAGATCGGGCGCGCCGGGCCCCGCACCAACCAAGTATACGGTGCCCAACGCTGCTTCAGGCTTACTCTCACCCATAAGGCGCCCGACCTTTACACGCTCGCTCGCAGAAACCAACGCCCTTTCGCCGCCAACGCGGCCCAGTCATTGCGCCGGCGACGCGCCTGAAGTAGTCAGCGACGTC
The DNA here is from genome assembly GCA_966249405.1 of uncultured bacterium. Classification (GTDB taxonomy): domain Bacteria; phylum Myxococcota_A; class Polyangia; order Polyangiales; family Polyangiaceae; genus SZUA-265. Next base: position 4,173 of record CBINDO010000044.1, read on the forward strand.
GTGCGAAACACAGTGCGCGCCGTATTTGGGTGTTCGATGTTGACCTGGCTAACCTCGGGTTGCTTGGACAATCGGTGTGAGCAAATCAACGACGAGCCCGTTCGCTACACGGACGGGCACACCAACGCCGAAGGCACTTTCTATCAAACATCCACCCCCGATGAGCCGTTCTTGCGCTTCCCCGCCGCTCGCGAATTCCACCTCGAGCACGGCCTGCGCGACACGCCCGTGGACGTGAGCGTGTTCTTGAGTTTCAGCGCCGATGGCAAGCCACAGTCGCTGGCCGCCGGCGACCAGGCGCGGTTGACGATAGAGCCGGATTACATCTCCGTCAGCAACAACACGTGTGCTGACTTCTTCCTGAGGCTCACCGCCTGGGCGGAGCCGCCGCGCGCCGAGACGGCTGACGGCGGGACCGAGTAACGTTGACGGCGCGGCGTTGTGCCACGTCGGAGCGCGCACCCAACCCAGCGCACTCGGGTTACCCCCTAGGCGTACTGTTACCCCGACGGACTGCCGACTAGGGTACCCAGGGGCACCGCTGCAGGCGGATAGGGGGCAGACCCGGTCGCCCCCGTTGTCAGTGCCGACTGAAGTGCAGCTGATGGAGCCGCGCGTAGAGGCCGCCGAGCTTGAGCAGTTCAGCATGTGAACCTTGTTCGACTACTCGCCCGCGCTGCAGAGCGATGATGCGGTCGGCACTTTGAATGGTGCTCAAACGGTGTGCAATCACGATTGCGGTTCGGCCTTGGGTTACCGCAGCGAGCGCCTTCTGCAGACGGCTCTCGGTGTCCGAGTCGACACTCGCCGTCGCCTCGTCGAGGAGCAAGATCGGAGCGTCGCGGTAAAGCGCTCTAGCGAACGCGATTAGCTGTCGTTCGCCCACCGAGAAGTTCTGTCCTCGTTCTTCGATGCGCGCCAGCAACCCGCCCGATCGCGTCGCGAAGACGTCCAGAGCCCCGATCCGCTCCAAAGTCTCCTCGACGCGCCGCAGGTCAGGGACCTGGCCGGTCGCGATATTGTCCGCGATGGTGCCGGGAAAGAGGAACACGTCCTGTGGCACGACCGAAAATGACGAACGCAAAGTGCCTCGGTCGAGGTTGCGGACGTCGCGTCCAAACACCCGCACGGCGCCAGACTCCACGTCGTAGAGTCGCAACAACAACGACGCGATCGTCGTCTTGCCCGAACCGGTCGGACCGACGAGGGCAATCTTTTCGCCTGGCGCCGCCGAAAAACTGACGTCGTCGAGCACCGTCACGCCGGGCTTGTAGGCGAACTGAACGTGCGAGAACTCGAGGGCAAGCGCCGTGTCGCCGTCTTGTCCCACCGACTTGTTGCTGGCGTCGGCTTCTTCCGTGTCGAGCAGGCCAAACACGCGCTCCGCGCCGGCGAGAGCGCTCTGCAAGATGGTGTAGCGCTGCGCCAACGCGCTGATCGGCTCGAAGAATTCGACCACGTACGCGTTGAAGGCAACCAACACTCCGAAACTCACCGGGTGCCACCCCAGGGCGACGAGCAGCGACGCGAAGCACACCGCCATCACCATCTCGATAGCGGCGTCCTGCATCGCATCGTACTTGATCGAGCGGATGTTGGCGTCGCGGTAGCCCTCGTTGATCTCGTCGAACTCACTGGCAGCGGCGGCCTGGCGATTGTACGCCTGAACCACGGTCATGCCCGATACTTGTTCGTTCATGGTCGAGTTCATGCGTGCGGTCTTGGCGCGGATGTCTCGGAACGCCTCGCGATGGCGTTTGCGCACCTGGCGCACCAGCAACATCACGGGCGGTCCCGCACAGAACGCGACCAACGACAGCTGCCAATCCAAGGCGAGCATCAATACGACGATGCCGATCAGCTTCACCAGGTCGGTGACCAAGTTGAGGGCGCCGCTCGCCGTCAACTCCAGGATGGCGTCGGTGTCGCTCGTGACCCGCGTCACCAAACGTCCCACCGGTTGCCGGTCGAAGAACTGCATGCGCAAGGTGTGCAGGAACTCGAACGTGGTCCGCCGTAAGTCGGTGATGACGCGGACCCCGAGCAGCTGGCTCGCATAGACCCGGACCATCTGCAGCGCCTGCTCGGCCAGTACGAAAGCACCAAATGCGATCGCGCCCTTGAACAGCACCGACGCATCTTTGGCCATGATGCCGTCGTCGATCGCCCAACGCATGATCAACGGCCGCACGAGACCGCCGCCGGTGATCACCAGGCCGAGAACGATCGTCGCATACAGCAGGCCTCGATGCGGGCGAACGAAGTCCCACAAACGCTTGAGCAAGTCGCCGTCGTAGCCGCCGGTGAAACCGCCCTCCTCGTGGAAGCGCTTCAAGATGGCTTCGGTCTTCGCCTTCTGCCCCGCCTGCGCGTTCATTGAGCCACCTCGCTCGCAAGCTGCAGCGCTGGCGGTATGTCGCTCAGCTTCTCGAGTTCGTGCTCGATGCGTTGCTCCTCGGCGAACCTTGCATACAAGCCGCCGCTCTTGGCGAGGTCGGCCGGTTTGCCCTGCTCGACGATCGTGCCCTGGTCGAGGACGATGACTCGATCGCAACGTGCGGCGGCGCTCACGCGATGGGTGATGAGCACGACGCTGCGCTCCGACGCTTGACGTTCGATCGCCGCCAAGATCGCAGCCTCGGTTCGGCCGTCCACGGCACTCAACGGATCGTCGAGGACCAGAATCCGAGGACGACTGACGAGCGAGCGGGCCAAGCTCACCCGTTGCTTCTGTCCACCGGAGAGTTGCACGCCGCGTTCACCGACGACGGTGTCGAACCCGTCGGGGAGCAACCGGACCTCTTCGGCGATCTGGGCCTCGCTCGCCGCGTTCTCGATCGCCGCCATGGACTCCGGAAGCTCTGGATGGTCCAGGGCGTAACCGATGTTGCGCCCCACGGTCGTGGAGAACAAGAACGGATCCTGCTGCGCGTATGCTACGGTCGAGCGCAGCTCCGCGAGCGGCAAGTCGCAGACGTCCGTGCCGTTCAAGAATACCGTCCCGCGCGGCGTCTTCTGCAAGCGCGCCAGCAACAACCCCAGGGTGCTCTTGCCGCTCCCGGTCTTGCCGACGATCGCCAAGCTTTCACCCGGTTCGAGCACGAAGTCGACGTGCGACAAGACCGGCTTGTCGCTGGTGGCGTAGACGAAGGACAAGTCGTGTACCTCGAGGCGCAGCGGTCCCGCGGAAATCGACGACGCGCCGTCGGTGATGTCCGGCTGATTGTCGAACACCTCTTTCACCCTCGAATAAGAGGCGCGACCGCGCTGGATCACGCTGATCATGAACCCGAGCGAGATGAGCGGCCACGTGAGCCGCGACAACGCGCGGAAGAAGGCGACGAACGCGCCTTCGTCGAAGGACGGGTCGGTGAGCACCAAGTGCCCGCCGTACCACAGCAACACCACGACGCTGACGCTCGAAAGCGCCTGCATCACAGGCCACATCACGCCCCGCAACCGCGCCAGCAACAGCGCCTTCTCCAGGTATTCGTGGTTGACCCGCTCGAACTCGGCCGCCTCGTGTTTCTCTAGCCCGAACGATCGCACGACGCGAATGCCGGCGATGCTCGACTGCACGCGCTCGCTGAGTTTGCCCATCGCATCTTGGTTCTCGCGCTGACGCACGTACATCTGCTTGGAGAACACGAGGACGACGACGACCAACAACGGCAACGCGGCGAGCGAGGCCAGCGTCAGTTTCACGCTGCGTTCCAGCGTAACGGCAAGCGCACTGGCCAAGGCAAACACCGTGCTCACACAATTGAGGACGCCGAAACCGAGCAGCAGACGCACGTTGCCGAGGTCGTTCGTCACGCGGCTCATGATGTCGCCGGTTGCCGTGCGCCCGTAGAAGGACGGTCCCAGCTTGTGTAGGTGGTGCAAGACCGCCTTGCGCAGTTCGTATTCGGCGTTGCGGCCCCCGTTGAAGATTGCGATGCGCGAGAAGATTCGAGCAGCGAACGCCACCAACGCAATGCCCATCAGCAACGCACCCAAGCGACGCGTCGCGGAGGCGTCACCCGACACGGCGAGGTCGACGGCGCGGTCTAGCAAGGTATCGAACCAGTACTGCAGCCACTGATAAACGCCGAGGAACGCAAAGCCCGCGACATAGCCGGGCGACTGCCGGCGAAACTGGGCCCATAGGCCGACAGGGATGTGTTCGGCAGCTATCGGTGAGGTTCTGAACATTTCGGCCTCGGCGTTCTAATGCGGCCCCAAGAAACGGTCACCCCTTGACTCAAAAAAGTCCGACTGAAAAGTGAAATGCTCCAATCGCGCTTTCGTAGACCCGGCGGTCCAACCGGAAGCCGTAGTCGAACGCCAAGGGCCCGACCGGGGTCGCGACCCGCAATCCTGTACCAGCGGAGTAGCGCAGCAGCCACGGCTGCACGTTGTTGATGTCACGCCACACGTTGCCGGTGTCCAAGAACAGTGCAGTCTGGAACAACTTGGTGAGCGGGATGCGCAGCTCTACACGCGGATTGATGATCATGTCACCACCTCGCGTGGCGATGAGGCCAGCGGTGAGGGTGTCGCCGCTTCCGTCTCCGTTGAACTGAGGGGCGAGGTCTTCGGGGATGACGCTGTCCTGCAGGTGACCACGTAAGGAGTCGCTTCCACCCAGGAAGAATAGTCGGTCGGTGTAGGTGATGGACGATTCGGCGAGCTGCAAGTTTGCGCCCACGCGCAAGCTGATGGCGAGACTGAGGCCGTTGTCGTTGAACGGGATGTACCCCGCGATGCGGCTGGTGAGCTTGACGAAGCGACTCACGTACTTGCAGTTCTCCTGCGAGGCGCCGTCCGGACAGTCGACGTTGCTCGCGACGGTCGAGTCGGAGTCCAGGAACCCGACCACCGGCTCGCCCTCGATGGACACGAACGTACCCCGCGTCGCGCCGAACGGATTGTCTGTACGGTCCCATACTCCCCCGAGCCGGAACGCGATCGCGTAGCTCCGTCCCTCGGGCACGTTCAAGAGCCGCACGAACTGAGGGTTGTCTCTCAGATAGTCTTGCAGACTCTCGGTATTGTTGAAGATGGAGATGTCGTTGTCTTCGAAGGATGTCCCCGCGACCCAAGACACGTTCCTGGCGAGCCGGTGCGACACGGATAGGATCGCCGCGCGTTTGGTCAAACCGAAGTCGCGCGCGTTGTCGCGGACGTCGACCCCTTCCACCGCGAAGCGGAAACGTTGCGCGAACGGGACCTCGAGCGTCACCGAATTTCGCCGCTCGAGCCGCTTACCAAACGTCAAAGCCTCGTATTTCTTCTGGACGTCCTGATCGAAAATGAGCTCGTTCGGGAGGTAGCCGAGCTGGAAGCGAAACCGCACCTGCAGCGCGCGCCCCAACAGGTTGCGATGGCTGAGCTCCAACGCCAGCCGCGCGCCCTCACCGGTGCTGAAGCCCGGTTTGACGTCGACGTATTGCGACGGACGCTCTTCGACCGAGATCACGACGACCTTTTCGCGCGCGGGGACGTCGGGGTCCTCGAGCTCGATCGTGACGCTAGAGAACACCCCGAGAGTCCCCAGCTGCTCCTCGCTGGTCCGCACCAAGTCCCGGCGGTACAGCCCCCCTTTTCGCAACGCGAGCCGCCCCAAAATCACGCTCTCGCGTGTTTGCACGGCGCCGCGAATGACGAAGTCTCGGACAGTGACGGGCTCGCGTTCACTGATCACGAAACGAGCTTTGCCGCGAGTGCGGTCGGGCGATAGGTCGAGCTCGACGTTGACCTCGGCAAAAGCAAACCCGCGGTCTCCGTAAGTCTCACCAATGCGGCGACGGGCCCGTTGCAGCTCGATCTGGGAGACCGGTTGACCCAACGGCAGCTCGGCTGCTTCGAAGAGCTCCTTGTCGACGAGGAGACGATTACCCTGGAATTCGACGTCCCACAGCGCGGTACGAGGACCCAGCTTGATTGGGATGCTGAGCGCCGCGTTGGGCTCGCAAAACAGGCCGCGTGATGGGTCGTTACGGCACGTGGCGCCGCCGCTCGCTTCGTCCTCTTTGGGCAGCGGGTCTGCCATGGTGGGACATCGAGACGGCGGCACCACACGTTCACCTATGGGCTTGCAGCGGTCACCTTGGGTGCCGGGAGCACATTGCCTGCGTAGCAGGGTGGCCGGTCCAACGGTGGCCGAAAGGTAACCCTCGGCTCGATACAGATCGCGCAAATGGTTGAGCACCTTGTCGTACTCCGCCTCGGAGTAGACGACCCACGGGTTGCTGTGGTGAACCAACACGCGATTCGGATGGGGCGCGCCTTCGAGTGCCGCGTCGATGGTCCCGGGATCGACCGGCTCGATGACGCTGTCGCCGCCCGGCAACTGCTCGCCGAGCACGCCGTCTATCTCGTCGTTGACGTCGCTGCTCGACAACGACCCCTCCAGACAAGGGAAATACCTGGCGGTCACCCGCAGCGGCGCGCCTTCGGACAAGGTGAACACCCACTGCTCGCGCAGACCGTCGGCGGAGCGGACCGCGGCGTGCCTCACCCGCACGTCGTGGTAACCACGTTGCTCGTAGAACGCGATGACGCGCGAGCGGACGGCGGACGGGGACAACTCCTCGTCGTCCCCGAGCACGCCCGCGCGCAACGTCTGTTCATCGAACGCCTTCAGCCCATCGAAGCGTACGCTGACGAGCTCTCCCGGCGTAACGCTCACCACGACCCCGCCCTTCGAATCGACGCGGTACTCTACGCTAGCCCGGACGAAGCCTGCGCTCCGTAGACGTTCCGTCAGTGCGCGCTTCTTGGCGTCGAGCTCGACGTGATCCAAACGCTCACCAGCGTCGATCCCGAACGTCGTCGCGAGTTCCTTGGCGGCGGGCAAGGCGGGGCTGCCCATTTCGACGCGCGTGGAAGCGACGAGCAGCGGCGGCCCCGGTGCCACCGTGATGGTCACCATCGCGCGCCGCGGCTCGGCCGTGTCGTTGAACACTCCAGAAACCGTGGCGCCTGGGAAGCCGCGCTCGACGTACAGGAGCTGGACCTTGGCCGCAGCATCGTTCAAGGCAGCGTGAGTGAGCTCCCTACCGACGCGTAAACCCAACGCATCGAGCACTTGCCCGCTGTCGAGTTCGCCTCCGTGGATCTCGATGCCAGCGACGATCTTGCGCTCGGTCGTCCACAGCAGGAGGCGTAGCTTGGTGCCCACGGCCTGCAGTTCGCTGCGCACGCTCGCGTACTGCCCCGTGTCGAGCAGCTCTCGCATCGCGCTGCGGACGAGCCCTGGCGATACTCGTTCACCGGGCTTGATCGCCTGCAGCTCTATTGGCTGCGCGCTGCCCACGTCGGGGATCAGCCACACGGCTTCGAGTTCGCCGACCAGCGGCGCGGGCGCCGGACGGAGCTGAGGCAACTGCCGCGTATCAGCCTCCAGCTGAGCAGACGCGCGGCCGGGCCCGAACACGGTGAAAAACAGCGCCATCACCACCGTGAGGCAGCGCAGACGACGCTCCAACGTGGTGGCGCACTTGTGCCACGCAGCGCTGCGCGCGGCGCGCCGCGCCGCGGTGGGAGGGAGCCGGGACCCGGCGCACGTCGCTGGGCCCATCCCCCCAGAAAACCGCCTCCACCTACGCACAAGTAGGCACGACCCTGGGTTATGACCTAACATGCACCCATGACCAAAATGGCGGTCAGCCAAGGGCCAACGATGGCCAATGAACTGCGCGCTCGTAGGCGCGTTTTGTGGGGCGTTGGCGTCGCCGTGCCCGTTGCTGTGCTCTCGCTTTGGATAGGCGTCAATCGTGTGCCTTGGCTTGGCCCAATCGTGGCCGACGGGCTGCGTTCCGTGATCGGCAAAGACGCCGTCGCCAAACTCGAAGACATCGGATACGCCATCCAGGACCGTGTCTATCAGTACACGCGAAAAGGCGAAAAACCGAAAGCGTACTGGTCGGTGCCCGAATCGACGGCCAACCCGCCCGAACCTACGGCCGGTGGGGCAACGGTTGGTCAAATGACGGCCGCGCCTTCCCTAGAGCCGGCTGCGACCGCGAGCTTGCCACAGGTCGAACCGCGCGTACCCGCGTTCCTTCCCCAGACCGTTGGCCCGGTGCACGCGTCGTGGTCCGCACCCGGTGATGGCCACTGGGTACCGATCGCCGTGCCCGACGTGCCGAGTGAAGCGCCACACATGTACAAGACGCTGCTTCACCCCGACAAAAATCGCTCGTGGGCCGAGGTATTTGTGGTCGCCATGGACGTGCGGCGCATCGACCTGCACCTCGTGCCTGGCACCAAAGAGCCGATCGCCACGGAAGAAGCGGCACTCGGCGTCGAACGTCCGGGTGTTATCCCAGAACCCGACCACGGGAGCGTGCTGGCGGCCTTCAACGGTGGCTTCAAGACCGAACACGGCAAATACGGCATGCGCGTGGGCGGCGTGACGTACATTGCGCCGCGCAACGACGTGTGCGCGCTCGCGCTCTACCAAGACAACTCCATTCGCGTGGGCTCGTGGTCGAACCTTGCGCCCGGTGAGCCCACGATGGCGTTCTGGCGCCAGACACCGGCGTGCATGTACGAAGACGGCGAGCTACACCCCAACTTGCGCGCGGGCGCCGAGAAGAAGTGGGGGTCGACGCTCGACGGTGAGACGGTGATACGTCGCAGCGCGATCGGCGTCGATGCCACGGGCAGCACCCTGTACATGGCGATCAGCAACCACACGACGGCACTCGCTATCGCCGAGGGAATGCACCACGCCGGCGCGGCTTCGGTAGCTCAACTCGACGTGAACTTTTCGTACCCGAAGTTCGTGTTGTACGAAAGGCGGCCGAACCCCGACGCTCCCGACCAGCCTCCGTTGCGCCACGCGGTGGCGCTCGCCGACGGTTTCGAGTACAGCCCCGACGAGTTCATCCGTCAGCCGTCGCGCCGTGACTTCTTCTACATCACGCCCAAAAAGCGCTGATGGGAGCGCGCCCCGAACGGTCGGGCAACCTCCACATCGGCGACGACCATCAGGCTTCCGCTGGCCGTCGAACCCCGCTGGCCGTCGAACACCCCTGCCGTCGAACCCCGTTGGACGGCGTCCAAACCCGCGGTCGGCGTTGACCTTGCCACGATTCGCGCCGCCCCACGTGACAGCGTTCGAATCGCTATTCGTGCGGTAAACTAGTCAGTCAACGCGACCGCGATAACTTGCAGAGTTCGGTTCAATAGAACCGAACTCTGGGGGAGTCGTGACGTCCGCGGCGAGCGGTCGGGTTCACTCTTCCGGCATCAGTGAGACGGCAGAGTCGAACAGAGTGTTGAACTCCATCCGGTCGGCGTCGCGCTCGGCTTGCGGCTCGATCAACTCCTTGATGGCGGGCAAGAGCTCCTGCGACGCGTAAGGGCTACCCTTCAAGACTTCGGCGAAGGTGGCCACGCCCATCGCCCATTGAAAGTCCTCGTCGAGGTCCGCAGCTTCTTCCGCGACGTCAGCGGGAGCAAGCCCAACGCCCACTTCGTACGCCGCGTCATCCTCCGTGGCGTCTACGTCCTTGTAGCGTACCTTGACGAACACCAAGTCAGTGTCCTTCACCTCGGGCACACCTTCGTAGGCATCGCCGTCCTCGACTGCGGGCGCGCCTTCGATGTCGGGCACGTCACCGCCGGCAAGTACGAGTTCGTACAACGCCGTGACCCGGTGTTCTGCGCCGATCTCACCCGCGTCGACCGTGTCATCGCGGAAGTCCTGGTCCGCGATCGCGCGGTTTTCGTAGCCGAGCAGACGGTACGCGGTCACGAACTCGGGGTTGAACTCGACTTGGATCTTCACGTCCTTGGCGATCAACGTCAAGTTGTGGAGCAGTCGGTCGTAGACGTAGTCGGTCGCTTGGTCTTCGTTGGCGATGACGCCGTACATGCCGTTGCCGGCGTTGCTGACTGCCTCCATCATCGCGTCGTTGTTCTCGGCGCCAAAGCCCAGGGCCGTAAACGTAACGCCGCTCCGACGCTCCTCTTCGATGAGATCGATGAGCCCTCGAGTGTCGCTCACGCCGACGTTGAAGTCGCCGTCCGTGCAGAGCACGACGTGATTGATGCCACCCTCGATGAAGGCTTGCCGTGCTTGCTCGTAGGCAAGTTGAATTCCTCCCGCGCCGTTGGTGCTACCACCTGCCGAGAGCCCTTGGATGACCCCGGCGATTTGCTCGCTTTCGCTCACGGGCGTGGGCTCCAAAGCAACCCCGGTACCCGAAGCGTAGGTGACGACCGACACCGTGTCTTCCGGCTCGAGCACGTCGAGCGCCTGCGTGAGCACGCTCTGAACCAATGGTAACTTCTCGGGCGACTGCATACTGCCCGAGACGTCGACCAAGAACACCAAGTTGGCCGGCTTCTTCTCGAACTCGGGGGGCTTCTCGCCTTGGATGCCGACACGCAGGAGCGTGGTCCCCGTGTCGAACAACGACGGCGCGGCAGCCAACGAGATCGAAAACGGCTGTTCGGCTCCGGCTTCGGGCGCTGGGTAATCGTAGTCGAAGTAGTTGATGAACTCCTCGAGCCGCACCGTCGCGGCGCTGGGCAGGGATCCGTTCTGCACGTCGCGACGGAAGATGTCGTAGCTCGCCGTATCGACGTCGACGGCGAAGGTCGACAAGGGGTCGTGTTCCACCGCCACGAAAGGATTGACTTCGGGTTCGGACGGAGGCGGCACGGCCTGTTCTTCCGTTTCAGCCGACCCCACGGGGCCCGTAGCGTCGTCGGGGCTCAACGGCTCCGCAGCAACCCCCCCCGTCGCCCCGGCAGACCCCGCGACACCGGTGGCGCCAACCGCGACGCCAGGCGTTACCCCAATGGGATTAGCAGCGGTGCCTGCGGGAGCCGCCGGTGACAAAGCCACGTCCCCCTGCGGGCTCGGGGAGCCGGGGATCGCCTCGGCGCTCGGGGGAGTCTGCCCGGGGGTGGTCGGCGCGAGGGGCGCCTGAACCCCCGGCTCTTCAGCGAGGGCTAGGCCGTCATTGGTCGCGTTTTCGGACGAACACGCTCCCAGGCCGCTCCCGAGTAACGTCCAGGCAACGAGTGGTTTGAGTCGAGTGAGTTTATTCATGTGATCCTCCGTAAACCTGCGAACCTTCGCCGATGTGCTCGTGGCACAGCCGGAACCGCAGACGCAGCTGTCAGTGCATCGTCCATGCCAGCATCGAAGCCAGTGGGCATTCACCGCATACCTGCCATTGGCACTCGTAATCTCGCGACGGGGTGGACACGCCCCTGGCACACATGTGTCAGCTGGTGGCTCAAGTGCGCAAGTGGGCTCATGTTTCACGCCTTTCACCAGTCGTGAAGTGAAGTCGTCGGTTCACCGCCGGGAGGCTCGTGCCCCCGGTGCTTCATCCGTTTCACGGCACGTCACGTCCTTGCGTGTGAAGGCCTACAGTGCGAAAGTCTAACCCATGGGAGCACTCGACCGTTTCGGTGGCTTGTTACTGCAACGTATTAACAGCGCGCTCGAGCGCGGCCGCGCCGGTATGTTAGCGGGCGTCGCAACCGTCGCGGCGTCGATCACGGTATCGGGCACGGTTATGGCCGAAGCGGGAGTTCCCAACTGCCTACCTGTGCGGTTGGTGGAGGTGTTCGCAGGTGCCCCGGGCTGCGAGGATGCGTCGTATTTCATGCTGGAGTTAGATGCGCCCGTCGACACCACACCAGGAGTGCACTATCAGCCAGTCTACGTCGGCGGCCCCGACGGGTCTTCCTACATCGATCTCTACCGCGTGCTCGAGCAAGACGCGGGCGCGGGGATGAAGATCTTGGTCGGTACGGCCGCGGTAGAGCAGGCGTTCGGGACAGTCCCGGACGTGCTCGTCGAAGACCTACCGCTGGTTCACCACGAAGGTGAGATAGAGGCCTGCTACTTCGCATGGGAGTACGAGGCGTACGCAGGCGTTCACATGTGCCGCGGCGACGCCCTGCGCATCGAAGACTCGGGCTGGATCAATACGCCGCCCGACCCCCAGAATTCGCGCGGCCAACAGGCGACACGTTGGGCTTGCGGCAGAACTGCCCTGCCCGACGTTTGGACATCCGATACGGAGCTCGGCCCCGATACCACTGCAAAAGAAACGACCGCGCCAGATGCCGCTGCGCCAGATGCCACTGCGCCGGATGCGGCGGTGCGCGCGGCAACGTCGGAGACGCCGGTCGCGACCGGCGACGCGGGTACATGGCTATGCGATCCGAGTGTGTTCGAGCCACCAACCCTTCCCCCCTCGGATACTTCGTCATCGAACTCTGCGTCGACGGACACGGAAGGTTCGACCTCGAGTCCGCGAGGCACCGGAGCGCCAGATTCCACGGCGACGGACGCAGGTCCGTCATCGATGACCACTTCGGGATCTTCACGCAACACCGATAGCTCCTCGCCCGTTAGCAGCCCCCTCGTGGACTCGGGCACGGTTGGCTCGAGCAACGACACTCACAACCACAACGACGCCGGTACGACGCCTGCGCCTGACGCCAGCGACAACTGCAGTTGCCGTATCGGCGGCGACCCCGGAGGCACCCGCGCGCCAACTAGCCTGGTGACGTTGATGGCGGCCGGCGTTGGATTGGCCGTGCGTCGGAGACGGTCGTCAGGACGGGCTCGGTAACTCGCTCGAATGCCCAGTAACCCGCCGGCCCGGCCCCCCTTCGGCGCCCGACCCTTGCGCACAAAAATCCGTAGCCAAGCGTGGCAGCACTCACTAAGGGAGCGCGATGCTTCCGGAACAAGCCAAACGACTCGCCGCTGAACGTGCTGCCACCTTGCTTCCCGAACGCGGCGTCGTAGGCCTCGGGTCGGGTTCGACGGCCAAGTTGTTCATCGAGGCCGTGGGACGTTTGGTCGCCGCAGGCCGCGACTTGCGTGGTGTTCCGACGAGTGAAGAGAGCCGCGCGTTGGCGCAGTCGCTCCGTATCCCGATGCTGGACGATGCTGGACCGTGGGACATCGACGTGTGCGTCGATGGTGCCGACGAAGTCAGCGCCGAACTCGACCTGATCAAGGGCGGCGGAGGCTGTCAGACGCGCGAAAAGATCGTCAACTTCAGCTCGCGAAAAAACGTAATCGTCGTCGACGCGAGCAAGCTGAGCGAACGCTTGGGCCAACGCTGGGCGGTGCCCGTGGAGGTGTTACCTTTTGGCAACCAATCGACGGCGGCCGCGCTTTCGCGATTCGGCGAAGTGCAGCTCCGACAGCGTAACGGCGCGCCGTGGATGACCGACGCCAACAACTTCATTTACGACGTCAAGACGGGGCCCATCGTCGACCCCGCCGATTTGGACCGAAGCTTGCGCAGTGTGCCGGGCGTGGTGGAAACCGGCTTGTTCGTCGGCCGCGCGGATCTGGTCATCGTCGCAGGTGACGATGGGATCCGCGAACTCCGTCGCTGAGGGCGGACACGCGCGGCACTCGCCTCGACTGGATTTAGGGACACTGCAGCTTTGAAGACCGAGCGAATCGTCCGAATTGTTCGCCAACACCGTACGGGGTTGGAAACGAGCGTCTCGTGCAAACCAACCTGCTTGCCCGGCTCCTAAAGCTCGACGCTCCCCGTACCCAGATCACCTTCACCAGTCCGTACCGCGTATCCGTGCTGCTGGTGACCCTGGGCTCCGTTGCCTGCGCGACCCAACGGGGTAACGCGCCCGAGGCAGGTGAGATGCGCAGCGTCAGCTCGAAGCCCCCCGACGTGGATGCAATGGCCCCCGCGCTAGCGCCCGTGGTTTCTCAGCCTTCCTCGGACGCGATTTCTTCGGACGTGACGCAGGATCACGAACCAGCCGAACTCGGCGACGCTAGCGCCGGCAGCCTAACGGCAGGGACGCCATCTGCTTCGACTTCAGCCGAGACGATGGATCAGCCGCCGCCAGGCTCGCTCCTCGTCCCGGGCCGCATCGAGGCCGAGCGGTTCGCACGCTTCAACGAAACCGATGCCCCGATGGACGCGAGCGAATGCGGTGATGGCCGCGTGGACATGGGGTTGACCGACGACGCGGGTGGTGAGTGTTACGTCGGTTGGACCCAGGGCGGGGAGTGGCTCGAATACGACGTGTGGGCGAGCGAGTCCAACGTCTACTCGCTCATCTTGCGCCTGGCTTCCGGAGACGCGGGTCGCGAAGTCGCCGTGCTGGTCGATGGCAACGAGGTGGGGCGCGTGCTAGCCCCAGGCCAAGGCTGGGACGAATTCCAAGACGTCGTGCTGGAAGACGTCGCCGTTCCGGCTGGCGTTCACGCCGTCCGCGTCGCGTTCATTTCGGGCCAAACCAACTTCAACTTCATGGTGTTCGAGAGCAGCGGCGCGCCCGTACCCCTGCCCAGCGCGAGCGGCACGTCTCAGACCCCAGACTCGAGCGCCCCCGAAGTGGGCGACCTGCCGGTCGCAGGTGAAGGTTGCGCCGAGGCGCCCGCCGGCTACGAGCTGGTGTGGTCGGACGAGTTCGACTACGCAGGGTTGCCCGATGGTGAACGGTGGGGCTACGAGGTGGGTGGTGATGGCTGGGGCAACGGCGAGCTCCAATACTACACCGACGCGCGACTAGCGAACGCAAAGGTTGGCGGCGGCGTGTTGACGATCACTGCAGTCCCAGAAGTGTACGAGGGCAATGACTACACCAGCGCCAAGCTGAACAGCAGCTACGGCGCCAGCAATCCGGGTTCGTGGAACGAAGGTATCGTCCGCGTTCGGGCGCGACTACCGGCGGGATTGGGCACGTGGCCCGCGTTGTGGATGATGCCGGACAACTGCACGGAAGGTTGGCCCGCGTGTGGCGAGATCGACGTGATGGAACACGTCGGCTACGATGAGGGTACGGTGCATGGAACCATTCACACCGATGCGTTCAATCACGTAGAGGGCACGCAGCGTGGTCAGAGCGTGCGCGTCGAGGACGCAACCAGCGCGTTCCACGAGTACGCCCTGATCTGGCAGGCCGGACGCTTGCAGTGGCTCGTCGATGGAGAAGTGTACTTCACCATCGACAAGGACGAAGCCTGGGGATTTGCAGAGTGGCCTTTCAGCGAGAAAAAGTGGCACTTGAAGATGAACCTCGCGGTTGGCGGCGCTTGGGGCGGAGCCGAGGGAGTCGACCGCGGTGACGTCCCTGCCAGCTTCCAAGTCGACTACGTGTGCGTCTACCAGCCCGCGCCGTGATTCGACCAGTGTCTGACGGAACGCGAACACGCCACACCACTGCCGCTGACCGTTAGTTCGTTGCCACAATCGGCGCGACCTGCGATTGTACGGCGCATCATGCGCGTACTCGAATTCATGGTTGCTGGGTGCCTCACCGCCGGGCTCGTGTGGGGTTGCACTCCGGCTACGCCACCTGCAGGCACGACGACACCAACTCCGACGACTACGGCTGGGCAAAACACCGACACGGCGACGGCCCCCACGACCACCACCACTCCGACCGACGCGCCGCCGCCTTCGAAAGAAGGCCCGGCAGGGGCGATGTGCGGCGGGCTGGCCGGGTTCGGGTGCGCCGCGGGCCTCTATTGCGACTTCGCCATCGACGCGCACTGCGGCGCGGCCGATCAAACTGGTGTCTGTAAACCCAAGCCCGAGATGTGCACCGAGCAGTACGATCCGGTGTGCGGTTGCAACGACAAGACGTATCCGAACGCTTGTTTTGCGGCGCGCGAGGGCATCGCCGTAGCAGCCAAAGGTGAATGCGCCCCGAGCACTCCACCGGCGCTGACGGAGGGGCAACTGTGTGGCACCCGCGGGGTGCAGGGCAACTGCGCCGAGGGTCTGTATTGCAAGTACAAGAGCGCTTGCGGGGCGACCGACGCCGGCGGCAGCTGCGTCGTTCGCCCGCAAGCCTGCACGAAAATCTACAAGCCGGTGTGCGGTTGTGACGGCAAGACCTATCCCAACGATTGCGTCGCGGCGAGTCAGGGCGTGGACGTGCAGCGCGACGGCGCTTGTGAGCAGTAAACGCGGGGGCTGCGGTGGGTGGAGTTCACGAACGGCCGCGGGCACCTCGCGACTCAAGGCGGCCTTGCGACTCGGGCCTTGCGACTCAGCGGCCTTGCGAAGGGCGCTCGCTAGGCCCAACGGCCCGGCGGGTGGCCGTCGAATGTCGCACCCACTTCGTGAAGTGACCGGCTTAGCGACCGCGTAGCGGGCTCCGGCTACGTCGTCTGCACTTCTCGGAGCAGAATGCTGGTCCGTCGAAGAAACACCCACCAATACCTACCCACAAGCCGACCTGTTTGGAGCCATTGCCGAACTTTCGGCGAAATTGCAGGGCTGGCCAGTGAAGGATTTGAACAGCGCGCCGTTGACGGCGTTACCAGACCTGGGAAAGATACAGTCATTGTGCCGTTCCGTATAGAAGTCGCAGGCCAGACCGATGTAGGCCGCAAACGCACCCACAACGAAGACAGCTTCGCCGTTTACGCCGAATACGGCCTGTACATCGTCGCGGACGGTATGGGTGGTCACGCGTCGGGTGAAGTGGCGTCACGTCTCGCCATCGAGACGATGCGAGACTTCTTCGAGTCGACGGCAGACGATCCCGAGAAAACGTGGCCGTACAAGTTGGATCGCAGCAAAGGCTACGAAGAGAACCGCCTGATCACCGGCGTGAAGCTCAGCAACCTGCGCATTTATCAGAACGCCAAAGAGAATCCGAAACAACGCGGCATGGGCACGACCATCGTCGCGCTGTTTGCAGTGGAAGACGGGGTCTACATCGCGCACGTGGGTGATAGCCGCGTGTATCGGATCCGCAACAAGCAGATCTCGCAGCTCACCGAGGATCACTCGTTGCTCAACGACTACAAGAAGATGAAGAAGTTGAGCGAGGAAGAGATCGAAGCCTTCCCGCACAAGAACGTGATCGTGCGTGCGCTCGGGATGAAAGAGACGGTCAAGGTCGACACGCGCTTCGAGCAGCCGGAGAAAGACGACATCTTGCTGTTGTGTAGCGACGGCCTCGCCGGTCCGGTCGGAGACGAACAGATCCTCAAAGTCATCTTGGAAGCTCCGGACCTGCCGACGGCTGCGCAGCGTTTGATCGAGTCAGCCAACGAAAACGGTGGACCCGACAACATCACGGCCGTGCTGACGCGCTGGGTGGCCTGAACGCGACGACCGCGAGCCGCGGTGATTGGGCCCGTCGACTCGACGTCAATGGGGCGCGATGACTTGGATCGGTTTGGGGTGCGGAACCGGGTCCGGTATGACGGGCGTCACGATCGCGTAAATCAGCACGATGGTGGCCGCCATCAACAACGCAGTGATGAAGTACGTGGCGAACGGCGCGTGCCGCGTCGTGGACCAGCCGTCCCGGTAGAACTTACCACCGCTGCGTTCTCGCAACCGGTCTTGGACCCCGCGCAGTACGTCCACGCCGGCGTCTTCCTTGCCGCCGAGGGCCGACTTCATCCACGAGGGCAGTTCCTCGGACGACGTGCGCTCCGAAGCGGGCGACGACGCGCCGTCGCGCGTGGGATCATCGTCATGGGTCGTCATGACGAGCTCCCCTCCTCGCTGATGGAGTCTCCCATCTGAGCCTCGATACGTTGCTTGAGCATGGCGCGAGCACGATGGATGCGGCTCTTGACCGTGCCTTCCGGCAACCCAGTGATCTCCATGATGTCTTCGTATGGCAGGTCCTCGATGTCACGCAACACCAAGACCTCCCTAAAATCGGGGTCGAGCTGAGTGATGGCGACGCGGACGATGGTCTCGAGTTGGTAGCCCTGGACGACCTGGTCGGGCCGGTTTGTCTCACCCACCGTGATGCCTCGCCCCTCGTGCAGTGAACGCCACTCCGACATTTGCTCGAGTTCGTCTTGTGCCTCGCTGCGGCGACGCGAGAGGTATTTGGCGCGGTTCTTACACAGGTTGATCGAGATGCGATAGATCCACGTCGACAGCTTGGAGTCCCCGCGGAAAGACTCCACCGCCTTGAACACCTGCACGAACACCTCTTGCACCATGTCTTCGGCCTCGTCACGCCTTCCGAGCATGCGAAACACGAGCCGAAAGACACGCTGCTCGTAGCGCTGCACCAGATCGTTGAATGCCCGTTCATCTCGACCTCGCAGTCGTTCGATGAACCGGCTCTCACTGGAATCCAAAGGTATGGTCACGGGGGTCCAGAGCAATCACCAGAACACGCCCTCCGTCGAAAGCCGCGTCGGTGACGCATCGATCGACAGCACATCCCGATTTCGGTTCCCAGGCGACTGTTTTTGCTGACATCCGTGGCGATTATTGGCCGCTGGTCCGGTGGAGCACGGCCTCCCGCATGCGGGCGGTCCGTCGTCGTTCATCGGCTTTCCCGGGCCACCGCTCGCCCTAGTGCCACGGTGGCTGAGGAAAGCGCACTATCTTGGAACAGCCTCTAGCGCACGTGCTCGTGATCGCTACCATCAGCTCATGGTTGGTCGCGCGCGAAATCGATGGCTTCCCATCGCTGCTTTGAGCCTCTGGCTCTTTTGCGACCAGGCGAGCGCTCAGTTCAGTCCACGTGGGCGCAAGCGTGGTCCAAGTTCGAACCGGCCGCCTGCGACTGCTCACCCCTCCCCCGCACCAAGACGTGCTCCCGCACCGGCAGCCAAAGCTCCTGCACCGACCGCTACGACGAAGGCGCCCACGACAGACGCAAAACCGGCGGAGCCTGACGCACCCGCTGCGGGCAAGAAGCCGTCGCCGGACGCTCTCATCGCGCGCTACACCGCCATCGCCCTGCAGCAACCCGGCGTGCCGTTTCCTCTGCAACGTTTGGGTGAACTGTATCGCGAACGCGACGGCAACTTGAACGGGTTGAAGGCCGAATTCGAAAAACGTCTCACCGCGACGCCAGACTCGCTGGCGCTACTGATGGCCCTGTCTTGGGTGCACGAGACCGACGGCGCAGCGGAAGAAGCCGTCACGTTGCTGAATCGAGCGCACACTGCGCATCCCAAGCACCCTGCGCCGTTGGTCGCGCTCGCGAACCTCGCCGAGGCGAAGGACGACGACTCGGCGGCAGCCAAGTTCCTCGACCAGGCACTCCCCCTGCAAACCGAAGCGCTCGAACGCGAGCAGACGCTGCGCAAGCTGCGGTCCCTCGCGCTCGACGGTGGCGATCTGGTGCGCGCACGAGGTTACCACGACAAACTGGTCAAAGAGGCCAAAGGCTCGAGCTTCGTGCGGTCCGAGCTGGGCAAGGAGCTGCTCGAAAGGCGAATGAACGCGGAGGCCGTGACCGCATTCCAAGAGGCCGTGAAGGCGGCCACCGGCGACAATCGAGCGTTGGCCCCGGCGTTGCGTGACTTGGCCAAGGCAGAGGCCGCGGCCGGCAAGACCGACGCGGCCATCGAATCTCTGCGACGCGCTCTCGGGCTCGCCACGCCGGACTCCGGTACTCACCGTGAAATCCTGGACGCGATGGTCGAGACCTTTCGCGCCGCGGGCCGTATGCCGGAGCTCTTGACCCTGCTCGAACGCGACGCTCGCGGCGACGTCGGCAAGCTCGCACGACTGGGAGCGTTGTACGAGGAAGCGGGACGCTTCGACGATGCCCTGACGCGGTATCGCCAGGCGCTCGCCAGCGCTCCTGGCAACACCGACGTCCGCCTGAGATTGATCCACTTGCTCGAGCTTCGAGGCGACCTGGCGGCCGCCGTCACCGAGTACCGGCAGTTGATCACCGCCAACCCGCGTAATCCGGAATACGTGTTCCAGCTCGCGGATCTCTACGAGAAGCTCGGCAACACCAAGGCCGCTCTCGAAGAACTCGACAAGCTCGGTGACCGCTCCCAGACCGATCCCGAGGTGCTCGCGGCTACCGTCGATTTCTACGAACGCATCGGGGAATCGGACAAGGCACTACGGCTCCTCGAGAAGCTGGTCGCGCAGAACCCGCGCGACCATCATCAGTTAGTAGCCCTCGGTGAACGGTACTTCGCCGCCGGTGACGAGAAGCGCGCCGAAGCGACGTGGCGCAGGCTGCTGGAGGTCGTTCCCGATCGTGCTCACGCGGAATTCCTGTTGGGAGAAGTGTACCTCGAGCACGACATGACGTCGGAGGCGCTCCTGGCGCTAGGCAAGGCGTGTGAGCTCGCGCCAGGCAACGTTCAATACCGCAAGACCTTGGCGCTCGCCCTCGAGCGGACCGGAGCGACCTCGGGCAAGGCGGCTCGCCTGAGCAACTACGCCGAGGCGCAGGCGTTGTGGGAGAAGATCTTGGGCGGTAGCGATAACCCGGTCGCACAACGCGAAGCACGTCAGCACATCACGACGTTGTGGAGCCTACAAGGGTCGCTCAAGGATCGCGTCGAGCCACTAGAGCAGGCGTTCCGCCGCAAGCCACCCCACCTGCCGTCGGGGCGCATGTTGGCCGAGGTGTATCAGCGCTTGAACCAATTCCCGAACGCGGAGCAAGTGCTGCGTCGACTCGTGACGTTGACCCCCAGCGACGCGGCGGCTTGGTCCACGCTCGAACGCGTGCTCGTCGCGGAGCGTAAACTGAGCGAAGCGTCCGACGTGGCCAAGAAGTTGCTCGAGCTCGAGCCCAAACGCGCCCTCGATCACTACCAGCGGCTGGCTCGGTACGCGGCCGATCTGTACCGTGACGACGAGGCCATCGAATACGCCGCCAAGGCCGTGGCCCTGAGCCCAGATGACGCCGAGGGGCAAAAGCGCTTGGGCGACATGTATCGCCGGCGTCAAGACGTCGAACGTGCCCTCGTGCACTACCGTAAGGCGCTAGAAAAGAACGACCGCCTGTTCGCAGTCTACTTCGACATGGCCGAGTTGTTGTTGTTGGCGCGCAAGCCAGCCGAGGCGGATCAACTGTTGCGCGCGGTGTTGCGCTCCGCAGTGGAGGATGAAGTGATAGCGCGCGCTGCGCGCCTCTGTATGCAGCTGCACCTCGCCGACGGCAGCCTGGAAAGCCTGGAGCAGGAGTTACTGCCGCTCTCGCTGTCACGCGCCAACAAGCCAATCTATCGCAACCTGCTACTCGAGCTGTACAGCGCGTGGATGCTGCCCATGGCGCAAAAGGTGAACAGCGGCGACCCAGCCGTGGCCGCGCTCGCGGAGCGTCAGCTATCGGCGCTAGGTCAACGTTCGGTAAAACCGCTGCTCGATGCTCTGGGGGACGCCAAGCGCGATCAACAACGCACGGCGATCGAGCTGTTGTCGTACATTCGCAACCCTAACGCGAACCTGCCGCTCCTGGCGTATGCCACCGGCAGCGGCGAACCCGAACTGCAAACCCGGGCCATGTTGGCGATCGGCCTGGCTGGAGCCGACAACGTCGCGGCCCAACTGGAAGCTCTGCTATTTGCTCGAGGCCGAGCGGTCGTCGACGAGTCGTCTCCGGTCACGTTGGCTGCAGCGTGGAGCTACTCGCGCGTCGCAGGTAAAGCAGCCACCAACAAGCTGCTGCAATTGGCGCAGTCGGACTCGCCCACGGCGCAGGCGATGGCGCTCGTGGCGCTCGCCGAACGGCGCGAGCTGCGCACCGTCGACCTACTCGGCGAGTTGCTCCAGGAGGGCACGGCCAAAGTTACCCGCGCGGCCGCTGCCCACGCGGCCGGCGAGCTCGGCCGGTACGCCCCGGCCGTGCAAGGGTCCAAGTCGTGGCCCGAGGTGAGACAATCCTTGTACACGCTCGCGTCGTCGTCGGACGAACTGCTCCACGCCACTGCGCTCACGGCGCTGGCCAAGCTGGGCGACGCACGCGTCCCGACCCTCGTCGCCCGCGGACTGCTCCAAGACAACGCGTCGCTCCGCGACGGTTCGGTGCGGGCGATGGCGTTGTTCGCGCGGCGGCAGACGCCCACGCCGAACCTCGTGAGCGGTCGCCGGCCGCCGCCGTTCTCTGACGCGGGTCGATTGGACGCGAGTCGGCTCTTGGAGTCTCTGCTCCCGCCCCAAACCGACGCTGAGACGGCGACCTCGCTCTTGCCACTCTTGGAGACGGACCTCGTCCGGGAAGCGCGGCCGGCGCTGGCGCAATCGGAGGCCGTGGTGCAGACCATCGCGTTGGCGCTCACCGCTGGGCCGGACCTCGGGTGGCAACCTCTGACAGCAAATCTGGATGCCGTGACCGCGACGACGCGCACACGCGCCGTGGACGCGGCCAAACGTATCGCCGCAGCGCTGACGCCAGAGTTCGTCGTCCAGAGCACGCATCCGAACCTCGCCGTGCGCATGGCCGCGGTGCGCGTCCTGACTACCCAACAATCAACGGTCGCCCGCGAAGCCGTGGAAGCGGTATTGAGCCGCGGCGACGAAGAGACGTGCCGCGCCGTGCTGGCGGCGCTCGGGCAATTCGACAATGCCAGCCTACTCCCATCGGTCGCGAAGTTGCTCGTCGAGGAGCGCCCGTGGCCTCTCCGTCAGCTAGCGGCGTCCACCCTACGGCAAGTCGGCGAGCGCAATCCGCGCACGGTGCCGGAAGGCGTGGCCAGCGCCTTGCTCGTTGCGGCTGAACACGATAGCAACGCCTTCGTCCGAGAGCAGGCTCTGCTCGCCGCAAATACCATCGTGAAAGACAAGGCCCAACCCGTCGTGCTCCGAATCGCGCAAACTGACCCCGAACAGCGGGTGCGACGCGTTGCTCGATCACTCGTGGAGGCGCCCCAACCATGAGCGCCCGTCGCAGACTAGCCTGGGTTGCGCCGCTCGCACTGAGCGCAGGGTGCATCGTGGGCGCAGGGTGTAGCGACGTCTCGCGCTTCGACACGGGCAGAGACGACGCCTATTGCGGGACGATCGTGAACGCGACGTTCGTCCGAGAGGGCTTCAGCCGTCTGATCCAGGCCGAGCTACAGATCGACACGGCAGCCTTGAACACCGCGCCAGGGAGGCTAACGTCTCACCGCGACGACGCCCCGTGCGAGGGTAAGGCGATGTTCGAAAACGCACCATTGCGGCCACCCATCAAGTTGGAATCCGACGCGCTCAGCCAGCTGCAGTTCGGGGAAGATCGCGAAACGAATTGGATGTCGTGGGTGCAGTCGTCCTGCGACGAGACTTATTTGGCCGTAGTATCTCTGATGCACGACAGCTCGGTCGAGCTCAGGCTGCTGCGCAGCCCCGGCGTGCCGTCCGACCCCGAGACGGGCGCGCTCGGCGTGTTCATCTTGGAGCGCAACAAACGCGGCTGCGGCAATGACTGAGGGCTCGGGTGGCCGCCGCCAGCCCGAGGGTTGGCTCGAAGCATTGGTGCGCTTGTCCGATGACCAGTTCCGCCTGCCGGGGACCAACCTTCGCTTCGGCTTGGACGCGCTGCTGGGTCTGCTTTTGCCGGGAGTCGGGGACGCGACGAGCACGGCGCTGGCCTTTGTCGTGGTGTTCGTCGCGTGGCGTGAAGCTGCGCCCCCGAGCATCCTGGCGCGCATGCTGCTGAACGTGGCGATCGACACACTCGGAGGTATGGTGCCCGTCGTAGGCGACTGGTTCGATTTGACCTACCGGGCCAACCGCAAGAACTACGCTCTGCTCACCGAATTGCGGCGCACGCGCGGACGACCGCCACGTGGCACCGAGCAGCTGCCGTCTCATCCGCCCGATAGCGGCGTGACGCGACGACGGGGCTCGGCGTGGGCTTTCGTGGTCTTGGCGTTGGCGTGTGTGACGTTCATCGTCGTTCCCGCGACGTTGGTGTTGCTGTTAGGTTATTGGATATGGCGATGAACAAGATTGCGCTCCTTCTGGCGACCCTCGGCACCCTGGGCTGCACCGGCAGCACGCCCGCCGCCAACTCCGCAGACGGCGCTGCCACGACCGGCCCGAGTGGCGGGGCCAGCGCGCGCGGCAGTCAATGTCTCACGGATGCCGGCACATCGATCGACGTCCCAGCGAACGCTCCGGCGCGCGTCGAGCTGCGGCACATTCTGGTCCGGCACGGCGAGCTTGCAGACCCAAAAGGCGCGACGCGGAGCAGAGAGGATGCTTGTTTGGCTGCGCTAGACGCCCTCGAAGCGCTGCAGAAGGGCACCCTGGATTGGGATGCTGCGGTTGCTCGTTACAGCGATGCCAAGGACAGCGAGCTCGGACGCGTCGCGGTGGACGAGCTCGACCCCGCCTTCGCGGGCGCTGCGTTTTCACTCGAGGTCGATCAGCTGAGCTACGTGGTCGAGACTCCCCGCGGTTTTCACGTGATCCTACGTCGGCGTTGACCGGGCAACGGCGCGCTCCTCACGACGGCACTGACCGCCTGGCACTGACCGCCTCGTTCACTCGGGGCGTACGAACACGGTCGACTCCTCGTCGCACAGCAACGTCTGCCACTCGCTTTTGGGGAAGTCGCAAGCCAGCGTGAAGCTTTCGGGATACTCGCTTTCAGCCAAGTAGTCCCACCGGAAGTAGCTCGTGAGAGGGTCGACATCGTAACGGATGGCGCCATCGTGGTGCTCGCACTCGCGCACATTCACGATCAGTCGACTCTCCAGAGCCCCGAGCGCGACGTGACCGATGAAGTGCATACCGAGGTCATCGACATCCTCCAGAACCTCGAACGCTCCGATTCCACGCTCGTAATAGATGAGATCGACCTCACACGACCCTTCGCCGTTGACGTTCTTCAGTGCGACCGCGATTTCGTAGTCGTCCCTGTTGAAGTGCAGCCAGCGTTCGGGTCCGTCGAACCCCTCGAAGTCGAACTCGTCGGTGTCGGGGTCGTAAAAGCTCGCGTCCGTCGCCGTCGACGAAGTCGTCCACGCCCCTTGCAGGTCTGCGAAGGCGCCGTTGACGCCCAAGACGAACTCTTCGGGTCGTGCGGGTTGCTCGGGGACGTAATTGGGTTCCCGAAACAGCGAAGTCAGCGTCAACGGAAACCCGTAGCCCTCCGCGCTCATCACGAAGCTGCGCAACCCGCCGACGGGCGTGCGCCCCTCCGTGAGACGTATCTCGAGGTCTATCGGTTCGAGCTCAGTGACGACGGAAACGTCGGTTTCGCAGGTCTGCGTTTCGACGCGACGCGTGAGCGGACTCAACGTCAAGACGTTGCCTCGCAGCGTCGCCGTGCCGGACGATTCGTCGAGGCGGCTGACCACGTCACAGCCGCCGGCGATTCCCGTGGTATGGTGGCTGAAACGGTATTGCCCCTCGGCGGTGACCTCGAGTTTGACGCTGGCGTCCGAGATGCGGGTAAACGTCTCACCGAACTCACCATCGTAGGGACGACTCGTTGCACCAACGCGTTGCCACACGCCGACCAGCTCCGCGGGAACGTCGCCCATCGGCACCGTCTCCAGTGACGACCCGGCATCCATGACGCTCGATTCCGTCCGCTCACCCGACGTGAGCACGGCCGCCGCGCTCGTTTCGGGTGCCTCCGGCGCCGTCTCACTACTAATGGACGGAGCGGCTGTGATCGAGACGACGGTTGCTTCGGAAGCCAGCGAGGTGTCCGTCGCCACGTTGGAGGAACTAGCGCCCCCTGCTCCTGAGTCGACCGGCTCATCTGCTTTGGCCCGGAAGGTATCGGCGTCGCTGACGCAGCTGGAGAGCAGCACCAGGGGCCAAATGAGCCCGTGGAGCGTGGCTCTCGATTGGTTCTTGTCGACCTCGACCATGGCTTGGAGTCTGTACCTCGTGGTTCGGGTGGGGCGCCAGGAAAAGCCCGGCGAGCCTTCCGCATCTCGGCGCACGGCGCGGCCCCGAGTGCGTGCCTAGGCCCCCAGGAGCCCGACTCGCCGCCCGTACCATACCCAAACCACGGCACAAAGCTACGCTTGGACACCTCCCGCGCCGCGCGAGGCCTTGGCGACCCGTTTACTCTGACGCCCCGGAGTGACGCCGACGATGGCACGAAAGTCGCGATTGAAATGGGCCTGGTCGGCGTATCCCAAGGACAACGCCAAGGCTACCTGATTGCACGGCTCGCCGGTTGCGAGCCGCGAGGCGGCCTCCAACAACCGGTAACGACGGATCAGCTGCTTGGGAGCGAGGCCCACGTGGTGACGCATCACCCGTTGCAGTGTGCGAACGCTGACACCGTGACGTTGTGCAAGCTGCTCGACGCGGATGAGCGATGGGTCTTGTTCGACGCTGGCGACCCACGCGCGCACCTCGGCGTTCGCTTCCGGGAACGAGGCTTGCTCGTTCAGATAACGTTCCAGCAACTCCACGGCGTCGGCGTCGCTGGGGCCTTGGCGCAACGCGCTCACCAGCGCGTCGGTGACCGCCTCGCCGTCACCGCCTGGAACTCGGTGCCGAAATACTTGCGCGAATGCGGTGCGCCGATCTGTCAGGCGATGAACCGAATCCGCCGAGAAGCGACTGAAGCCAGTGGGCTGGAACAACACCCCCCAGGCGTTGCCGCTACCGGACAAGGCCTTGTCGTAGCGTCGACTCCACACGCCGTAAACCCAAGCCCCGTCCTCTTCCACCACGGCGTTGACCGCCGGCAACGGCAACACGGGTTGTACGATGGACTGCCCCGCCGGGAGCTCCCAACTGACGAACCAAAAGTGTCTGACGAACGGCGCGGTGGTCGGGCCCGGAGCATGACGCCGCAGCCGGATCGGGCCCTCCCTAGTGATGGGCTCGAGCAACGCGCCGTCCAGCAAATGAGACGTCGTGTCGCGTTTGTTCAAGCCGGGCTTCACGCGCCAGACTATAGCCTTGCCGAACCCCTCACGAAAGGCTCCCCATGACACTCTACCAGGGCGGCTGCCACTGCGGCGCCGTGCGATTCGAAGCGGAACTCGAGCTCAAAGAGCTCATGACCTGCAACTGTTCCATCTGCGGCAAGTCAGGTGCGATCATGTCGTTCGTGCCCAGCGGACAGGCGCGTTTGACGGCCGGCCAAGACGCGCTGACGGACTACCAGTTCGGGAAGAAGACGATCCACCACTCCTTCTGCAAGGTGTGTGGGATCCGTTGTCTCGGCACGGGCGCCGGTCAAGATGGGCAGCAGTGGTCGATGGTCAACGTCCGTTGCTTGGACGGCATCGACGTGCACTCGCTCGAGATCGCGCGCCAGTACGACGGTAAGAACCTTTAGCAACGGTGAGACACGAAGGGGCGGCGCGGCGCGAGCTGCGTCGCCCCTTCGTGTCTCGGGTGACGTGACGTATGCGCCACGGGTGGGCGGGAGCCGCCACATGCCGGCAGGCGCTGGGCCCAACCCCATCGAAAGACGAATCACGTCGTCGCTAAAGCTCACGGTGTAAACCTCGCGTAGCTTTTTGCTGGCCTGCTCGCTGCCGTGCGCGTACGCTAGCCAAGTGGCGGGGTTGGATGTGGAGGAGCGCGTCCGCATGTTGGAGGCGGAGGTGGGGCGTTTTGCTCAAATGCTCCAATGCGCGCCCGATTTCGTGAGCTTGATCACGGTCGACGGCCGGTTTTTGTACATCAATCGCTTGCCTGCAGGTGTTCGCCTGGAGGACGTCGTCGGCACCTCGCTGTTCGATCACGTGCGCCCGGAGTTCCAAGAGCTGTCACGAGCGGCGATTCGACAAGCAGTTCAAACGCGGAAAGTTCAATACTACTCGACAGCGGGGCAAATCACCCCGCACCGAATGGGCCACTTCTTCACGCGCGTGAGCCCGGTCGTCGAGGACGAGACGGTGACGTCGCTCGTCATGATCGCTACCGAGGTGAGCTCGATCGAACAACAACGCGTCCTGTTGCAGGTCGCATTGGACTCGACCGGCATGGGGACGTGGTCGCACAACCCGACGCTCGGCAAGACGACTTGGGACGAGACCGCGCGCAGACACTTGGGGCTGCCGCCGGACGTTGACTTGCCGCTCGCCGACGTGCTCTCGCAGCGCATTCACCCGGAAGACAGAACACGCGTCGCCGCGGCGCTCGATCGCGCACATCAGACTGGTCGGTGCGGGCCTCTGGAGTCTCGCGTCGTCATGTCGCGCGGGGAAGTGCGGTGGGTGACGTTGTCAGCGTTGGCGACCCACGACAGCCACGGCTCCGTCGTCACGTTGGTCGGCAGCGTCGCCGACATCACCGAACGTCGCATGTTCGAAGCGCGGCTGCTCCAAGCACAAAAGCTGGAGAGCGTGGGACGTTTGGCGGGCGGCATAGCCCACGACTTCAACAACCTGCTCACCGCCATTCTCATCAACGCCGACTTTGCGCTGGAGGCGGAGTCGCTGAGCCAGGTTCATCCCCTGATCGACGCGATCCGAGTCGCTGCCGAACGCAGCGCCGCGCTGACCTCGCAATTGCTCTCTTTCGCGAGACGGCAAGTGCTCGAACCCAAGGTGATCGATCCCAATGCCTCGATCGGCCGCCTGGACACGTTGTTCAAACGCACGGTCGGTGAACACATTCGCACCGTGCTTTCGCTGGCTGCGCTCGGGCACGTGAAGGTGGACGAGAGCCAGTTCGAGCAAGTCGTCATCAATCTGATCGCCAACGCGCGTGACGCCATGCCAAACGGCGGCGTGCTCACGGTCGAAACCCTCGACGTCGAGCTCGACGAAGGGTACGCGTCACGACAGCTCGACGTCAGACCGGGACCGTACGTGTTGATCGCCGTCAGCGACACCGGCGCCGGTATCGCTCCGGACGTGATCCCGTTCCTGTTCGAGCCGTTTTATACGACGCGCCCGGGTGGGACGGGCCTCGGTTTGGCGACGTGTTACGGCATAACGAAGCAAAGTGGTGGGCACATCGCCGTGTACAGCGAGCTCGGCCGCGGCACGACGTTCAAGGTGTACTTACCGCGCGTCGACGACCCGGTGAGCGCGCGCCCGCCGCCCAATCCCACGGTCGTAGCGGCGTCCGGGGAACGCGTATTGTTGGTCGAAGACGACGCCGCCGTACGCAGCGTCGTCGAACGAACGCTCGTCAAGAGTGGCTACGAGGTCGTGTCCGTCGCGACCGCCGAGGAGGCGTTGCGCATCGCCGAGAGCGAGGGGCCGTTCGAACTCCTACTCACGGACGTGATCTTGCCAGGGATGAACGGATGCCAGCTCGCGGCGCGGCTCAAGAGCAAGCAGCGAAACCTGTGCGTGCTCTACGTCTCGGGCTACACCGAGAACGCGATCGTGCATGGCGGCGTGCTCGATCCAGGGATTCGATTCCTGCAAAAACCGTTCTTGACGTCGGAGCTGCTGGTCGCCGTGCGGAAGGCACTCGCCGAACCGTGATGCGCGCGGCGGTCCGCCGCGGGCTCGACGCGACCGGGTGTACGGAATTGCCAGGTGTCGGAAGGATTCGGGGGATCCCGTAACCAAACAGCGCTTTACGCCGTCCAAACATCCACTAGGGTGCGCCGCGTGAAGAACCCGAGTCCTCCCTCGCCGGCGCACCGATACCCGACCGACGAACGAGCCCGCCCGCAACGCCTGGGCGCTCGTCGTCTCTCCCTAGGTCCAACGCTCGCGTTGGCCTCGTCGCTCACCTTTGGCAGCGCGTGTGCGACGTCGGCCAACAGCGCTCCCAAGGCACCCGAAACCAAGGTCGAACCCGCCAAGGTAGAACCAAAGAAGCCGGCCGCTCCGGCGGCCGACGAGCTGTACCAACGGCTCACCGCTCAGCCGCGGGCGGAAGCAGTCTTGCAAGCGCTGCCCGGCGACGTTCGCGAGTTGCTCGAGCGCAAGCTGCAGTCGTTGTCCAGCGAAGAGCGCAGGGCGCTGCTCGATCCAGCCCAGCCCTATGCCTATCAGCGACCGCTGTTGCATTTGATGGCGGGCGGGGACGCCTTGGGCAGCTACTCCGCTCTCTTCTCGACCTCGGCGGCCGCGGACGAGCTCGTAGATACGCGCTACGACGTAGGACGATTCGAAGACTTGCCGCCGGTAGTAACCGAAGTAGCGAGCCGCGCCGCGCGTCACGTCCTCGCGCGCCGAACCTCGGAGGTCGCCCCTGGTCTGCCTCGCAAGAAGGAGGTCCTCGGAGAGATCGCCGCCGCTGCCGAGTTCCTGGGCGATGATCCCGTTTACGTGGCCGCCTTGAGCGCGCTCGAGCGCGACTATCCAGATCAACGTTGGGCGTTCATGCGTGCTGGCGCGCTCGCCCGCAGTCACCAACCGGACCTCGCCAAAGCGGCGCTGCCAACGAGCAATGAGGTCGATGCAGGCATGATGCGCTCGGCAAAGGTCTTGATCGCCGCGGCAGGGCAAGCTGGCAAGCCCGTGACCTCCGTCGACGACGCGGTGGCCAATGCCCGAGCGCAGCTCCAGCTCGACCGCGCCGACGCGGCCCTCGAGGTGCTCGGGCCGTACGTCGCCCAAGAGGCGACTCACCTCGGGCTCGCCACGGTCCGCACGCGCGCACTGGCCGGGACTGGGCCGTGCCCGCAGGTGCGGACGCCCCTTGGTAATGGCCCGCTGTGTCGTTCGGCTTGGCAGCAGTTCTTGACTCGAGAGCGTTTGGACGTGCTCGACCGTGCCTGGACGGCGGGAGCGGGGCGCGACGTCGAGGGCGTCGAGGTCTGGCTGGGTTTGTCTCACGTCGTCCCGATGATGTATGGCCTGCAAGAGAATGCCGACCAGGCCCTCGCGCACTTGAAGGGCCTGATGACGGGAGCCAAGGCGGCGGCCAGCGTTGCCCCCGAGTTCGGCGCCATCGAGCTGCTCGCGACGACGTTGCACAAGGCGGTGTCGGCAAACAGCGACGGCGCTCCCCCCGTTCTCGGCGAGATCCCGAAGGCGACGCGCAAGGAGCTTCTCGACCGTGCACTCGCGTTGTACGACGCGACTCCCAACGACAGCTGGGTGCAAGCGGCCGCACTCGCCACCATCGCCGTGATCGCACCGTTCGATGACAGCCGCACAACCTTGCTGCGAATGAACGACGCCGTTCGAGCCGAGTGGCGCATCACCCATGGATCGCTGTTGCTCTGGAGCCTGCTCGCTAGCGGCGATACGAAGGCGTTCATCGCCAATAAGGGCGTCCTCGGGCGCGCGGCGCAGGTTAGCGCTGAAGGCAGCTACGAGCGGTCGCGTTGGGTGATCTTGTGGGCCGAGGCCGAGGCGCACTTGGAGCCGAGTCCGCGCAGCTACGGCATCGTCGCGGAACTTCAGCAAAGGCTCAGCACCGACCAAGCGCCGCTCGACTTGCGGCTGCGAACCGCGATCGACGCTGCCGGGCTCGCGGCACGCCAGGGCGACTTGGCCCGGGCGGCAACACTCCTCACCTCTTTGGTCGAGAAGACGTCGCGAGGCGCCGTCACTAACCGCCAAGAGCAGGACCTGCTGGTCACCGCGACCGGGTACGAACAAGTGCTGCGCGCGCTGGCAACCAAGGGTGAAGAACGCAAGCAGCACATCGGTGTCTTGACCCAACTCATCGACGGTGTCACTCGCGCGTCTGCCGCCCCGCCAGCGGTGTTGCGCTGGCTCAACGCGTGGAAGGCCGACCTCGAGCGGCGGGTCGCTCTGGAAACCTGCAACGGTGACCGCGGCTGTGAGCGCAAACTCGCCGCCCTCACGCCGCCGACCAAAGCCGCGCTCGACAAGGAGCTGGGTCCGGAGATGGCAAACTTGCTGCGTCACGGCGTCTTGCCGGTCGGCGGCGTGGAGCTCGAGTTCCGTTACCGATCAGGCAGCTTGGCACCACAGGTAAACGTCGACCCAGCGTTCTTGCTGGTCCACATGCCGCAGCTCGATGCCGCGACCAAGCCGTCGTCGGTGATCAAGTTGGCACCACCAACGCCGCCCGCCCCGTCTGCGCCAAACGCCGCGCCCGCCACTCCCCCCGCGCCCACACCGAACCTGCCTGCGGCGCCGAAGCCGCCGCCCCCCGGCGCGCCCAAACCCGACCCCGCGTCTACCAACCTGTAAGGCGAACGAGCTCACATGACCTTGCGCGTTTATCAGTACCCGAAGTGTTCCACCTGCCGAAAGGCGCTTGCATGGCTGCGGGCTAACGGCACCCCGTTTACGTCGATCGACATCGTGGAAACACCGCCCGACGTCGAGACGTTGCGGCGAGTGCTCGTGCAGAGCGGATTACCGGTGAAGAAGCTGTTCAACACCTCCGGCGAGGTGTATCGAAGTGAAGGCTACGGCGAGCGCCTGGCGACCATGTCGGAGAAAGAGGCGCTGCACGCGTTGGCGAGCAACGGAAAGCTCGTCAAACGTCCACTGTTAGTGGGCGATGCGTTCGCGCTCGTGGGTTTCGACGAAGCGAGCTACGCGGCTAAACTCGGCAAGTAAACACGCCGGCCGGCGCGGTCGTGAACCGGGCGTCGACTCCTCAGTGAACCTTTGGGTCGCTGACGCCGCCGCGCCTCACCCCGACGTGTTCACGAAACACTTCGTAAAAGCCTTCGAGCTCCGGGTGGCGAACCCAAAAATAAGCAGGCGGGATCTTCGCGAGTTCGCTGGCGAACGCTTCAGCCACCCAGCTCTCGGCGGCTTGCACGGCCGCCTTCTCGCTCGACGCCGGTAACGTGATGACGGCGCGCCTGCCGTCCGGCGCGTGATACACGCCGAGAAACTTGTCACCGTGAGGGATGACCGAAATGCCGGAGCGGCGCCTCTTCACCCGGGCGCCACTAGGGTTGGCTTTCTACCCGTCAAGGGCGCGCGCCAACAAAACTCGCCATCACTTGGTCCGTACCGCGGAAAAAGCGAGCATTACCGTGGCAACCTGCAGCGCTCGGAGGATTCGGCGGCCAGCCCCTTTGACGGCGGGAGCCGCTACCCTAGGAGGAACACATCATGCGGATCATCACTTCGCTGTCGTTGGCTGTGTTCACCAGTCTCGCGTCCACCGCGGCGTTGGCGCAACAAAAGGCCGTTCAAGTGCGCGCCGTAGGTGACTACGGCGGCGTAGCGCCGCTGTACCATCATATCCAGCTGGGCCAGCAAGGTACGGATTTCGACTACGTCGGGGACGGCGGTCAAAACATCGTCTTCCCCGTGGGGCGCGTGAGCGCCGAGGTCAAGGCCGGGCGCCATCAGGTGACGCTCCTGTACCAGCCGTTGGAGCTCACGACGCAAGTGGTGCTGAACTCACCCTTGGTGGTCGACGACCTGACCTTCGCCCGAGGTTCCGCGGTGGACCTCAGCTACAGCTTCCCCTTCTACCGCGCCAGCTACATGTACGACGTTTGGCAAACCGATCGTTTGCGTGTCGCGCTCGGGGGCTCACTTCAGCTCCGGGACGCGACCATCACCTTCACTTCCGCCGATGGTGAACGACGGCGCGTGCGCCGGGACGTAGGCGCCGTGCCCGCTCTCAAAGGTTTGGTGCGCTACGACGCTCTGTCGGGATGGTTCACGCAGTTCGAGGCCGACGGCATCGTCGCTCCCGTGAAGTACTTGAATGGCGGAGACTCGGACGTGTTCGGCGCGATCATCGACGCCAACCTGCGCGGCGG
This sequence comes from uncultured bacterium, assembly GCA_966249405.1. Taxonomy (GTDB): domain Bacteria; phylum Myxococcota_A; class Polyangia; order Polyangiales; family Polyangiaceae; genus SZUA-265. Next base: position 37,413 of record CBINDO010000044.1, read on the forward strand.
ATATCGACTGAGCCGCCGTGTCGACGCGTTCGTCAATCTGCGCTGGCTGGGTGGGGGGGCGGAAGGCACTTCGGACCCCGAAGATTTCAGCGACGGGTACACGCAAAACTGGCTGCAGTTCCTGATCTTCAGTGTAGGTGCCGACGTCGCGGTGTTTTGACTCCAACGAACCTGGCCGTGGCTCGGTGGTGGTCGATACGTCGGCCATCCCCGTGTGAGCACAAGCGCGACACAATTGTTCAGGGGCGCCATCTGGGCAGTTGTCCGAGGGGCGGCGCCTGACGGATGTGGTTGCCGTCGGTAGACACTCGACGGCATGGCGCATAACTAACTCGACATGACCACGGTGCCTCTTCTCCAGCGTCCGTTTCTGCTCCCATCGTTCATCGCGCTGACGTGCGCGCCTTGGGTCGAGGCGTGCTCGAACGGTAGAGAAAACAGAGTCGAGCCCGCGACGGACTCTTCCACCGGCGCCGGCTCGACTTCGCCCTCAACTACCGCACCGTCACCCCTGGCGTCCGCCCCTACCAACTTCGCGCCTACCTCGCCGCCCGCGGCGACGACGGTCGCGGCCGGCAATCAAACGTCGTCCAGCCTTGTCCCACCGCCATCGAGCCCAAGCCCGCCCGGTTCGAGCACCTCGCCAGCGATTTCCGAAACCAATCTCGTCACTGGGTCGGAGACCGCACGAGAAACGCCGAACCAGACCGTCGCCTCGACGGCTCCCAGCAGCAGTACGCACGACCGTACGGACGACACCGCTGCCTCCGTGTTCCCCGACGGTGTAACCAAACCCAAGCTCATGATCGTCGGCGACTCGATCTCGGCGGGGCCAGGTTGTTACAAGGGGTTCCTTCACGACAAGCTGCAGCAGGCCGGGATCACGAACTACGAGTTCGTCGGCAAATACGACGACGACTGCGGGGGCGGCGTGAAACACAGCGCGGTCAGTTGCAGCACGACCAGCGACTACGTCAAAGAGACCTTCGTACTC
>CBINDO010000045.1:0-38140 GCA_966249405.1 uncultured bacterium
AGCGTCACACGAGCGGCGAGCTCGCCCGCTGAAAGCGCCTCGAGTTGTGCGACGTCGGCGACGTCTTCGACGAACAAGAATTGGGTGGTATCCAAGCGCAACACGATGCTCATGTCGCGTCCGGAGCCTTCCGTCGTTGCGCCGTCTTGGGTGCGGTGCGTGTACCAGAATACCGGCGGGTGTCCTTCGCGTTCACCGCTGGCGGCAGGCGCACCGGTCGCGACATCGGCGTCGTAGCGAGGGTGGCGCGGATCTTGATCGGTGATCAGCTCGGAATAGAGGTTGAACACGTCGGGAGCTGCGAAGCGGAAGTCCACGTCGTAGCCGCCGCCCGAATAGCCGCAGTGCGGTGAGTTGCGCTCGCAGTTGGTCTCACAGAAAACGTCCAGCACCTGACCGTTCTCGTCTTTGCCGGTCCGGTACTTGCGGATGTAGTCGAGCTGGTATGCCGAAGTGGGCCGCGTGCTGGAGAGGGTCTTCGTAGACGTGTCGACCCACTGGTATTCTGCGTCCGTGCAAGTTTCGTCGGCGCTTGCCTTTTCGCACACCAACACGTCGCCGCGCTGTACTTTGACGTCGGCTGGCAGATACAGCCAGTCGTTGATGCGCGAATCTTGCAGCGTGCAAGCAGGTTCGTTGAACACTGGTTCTTCGCGCAGCGGGTTGGCCTCGAACACGAAACGCATGTTGAGCACGGAGCTCGGTCCGAGCACTTGGGCGTCGAGATAAACGAAGTGAATCGAGACGGTGTTCCAGTCCGTCGTCGGGTACTCCTCGCAATCGAGGGAAGTGTTGCCGCCGACCGGTTTCGGATCTTGCAGATCGAAGGCGCCGCCGCCGCGCTTGACTTCACCGACGTCCGAGGTCGCGTTCACCGCGAGCAGTCGGCCGCCACCGCAACGGCTAGGCTCGGGGATGCCGTTTGCATCGACTTTCGCGTCGCGGCGTGTCCCCGTGAGGTGCACTTTTTCGGCCCAACCTTTCAAGTTGACCGGCGTGAGACACACCCCCGGTGTGGGGGCGCCGCCCAGCTTCGGCGGAACACACGGCGCGGCCGCCTCCTGGAAGGTCGATGGGAGAGCCTGCAAACGGCGACCCACGGCCGCAAGGCCATCGAGCGGTCGTGAGTCGACGCTCGTGTCGAGGCCCGTGATGTAGACCGCCACTTGCTCTTCGGGCGCGCCCGCGCCGTTCGCCGGCGGCCCGCCGGGGTTGCCCTCTTGTGTTCCATGGCACCCCCAAACCAGGAACGTCGGCACCAGCGCGAATACGGCACGTTGTCTCATCGTTCGCTAGATCGGCGTCAGCGGGGCGGTCTTTAACCAAACACAGCCGAACGTCGTGCTCAGCTGAAGGTCCGCCTGCGGGCAGAGCGGTCCGGCGCTTGCCGTTCTCGGCAAGGTGGGCCGCGTGGTGGGCGGGAGCTGCACACCGTCTCACCCCGCTGGGCCCGACCCACCACAACCGGCTGGTCACGGGCAACGGTCGTGCACTGCCCGATTACCTGAGACCACCACCTACACGCGAACGCCCGGCGCTCGAGAGCGACCTCCTGAAGCGAGGCGCGGTCAGGGGGCGGCGGTCGGCGAGTCGGTTTTCTCGGTGCTCGGCGCGCCGTCGGACGCCGGCGCGATCGAACGCACACCAGGACCGGCAACAATGGTGGTGTCGGCCGTCGCGAGGCCCAAGAGCATCTGACTCCACGACGACTTCAGCCGCTCACGATCGCCGTAGAAGGTGAGCACCGAGTGTTCACGGCAGAACGTAAAGGCGTCGACGACCGCGCCCTTTGGCGTCCTGGCGATTTCCGACGCAAAGCTTGCGAGTTGGCTCGAGTCCTCGTCTGCAATCCACGTCGAAAGGAGCAAGTACCCGATGTTGAAGGGTGTCAGGCCGTAGGCGTTCATCTCCCTGGCAACGTCGAAGCGCGCCTCGTCCAAGTCGGGCGTCAAGATCTCTGCTGCGGGCCTCGAGTCGAATCGCTGCCAAACCTCGAATGCTTCGACGGCGCGGTGCAACGGCATGTCGGCGCGGATCGTGAGCACCGCGGGATCACCTCGGAACGTCGAGATCTCCGACCCAACCGTGTACGCGATCGCGCGCTCTCGACGCAGGGCGCGGGACAACACGCGTTCGGTGACTTTGCTCGTCAGGCGCTGGGTCACGCGGCTCGAGCCAGAAGGCAATAGGCAGCGGAACTCGGCGTGTTGTGTGACGGTATCGAGCTGCTCGAAGCGCAGTTCGTGGATAGGTGTCCACATTAGGGGAGCCACCGTGACGCGTTCGTCGGATGCGGTGGACGTCGCGGCCAACGTCCAGTCGGACGCCGTTGTGAGCAACCTCTCCTGCGTGTTCGCGTCGAGCTCGCCAACCGCAATCAGGATGCTGTGATGTGGCCCAAACGCATCCTGCCAGTGCTGCTGAACCTGCTCACTCGTTACGCTCGAAACCTCGTCGACCACGGCGCTTTCCGCCCACGGGTGATCACGCAGCAGCGCGGCGAAGCTGGTCGCATATGGTTCTCGCATCGTCGAGGGTCGCTCGGGACTGTCGCCGGCAATGCCGGGCCAAGAGGGCAGCTCCTCGCGTTCGCGGCGCAGCATGAACTCCGCGAGAGACGCGAGGTCGTGAGTCGGCGACCAGGCGACGGCATACGACGAATCCGCGCCCCAAGCCCGGTGATGGCTGATCGCCCGTTCGCCAACTTCCAGCCACGTGTGACGACCCAACGCCAGCTCCGTGGCGCGCCCAATCGCTGGCGTCGGCGCGTCGGCGACCCCGCGGTCGTGTCCGATGAAAACGACTGGCGCTTGCACTCCCTTCCAGTCGAGGAAGGCGTAGCTGAGCCCGCTTGGTAACCTTCCAGACCGCAGCTTCGCCGTGGGTAGGGTCGCAGAGATACGCTCGATCGCAGCCGGTGAGACGACGTGGGCATGGGTTTGCGTCGCGTCGTCACTACGTCCGTGACCCGCCATCGGCCGTAGGTGCGGGCCGAGCTGTGCACTCTTGACAGCGTGGACCGCGCGCACTCGCTGTCGCGTGAGCCATGCCTTCACGTACTCGCGGATCGAATCCGAGTCTTCCCTCCAGAGGTCGTTGAACTGGCCATGGGTCGTTCGTGGGTCGAGCCCACGTTGTGTGAGGTAGCTGAACAGCTGTGCGCGGCTGAGTGGATTCTCGAGTCCGGCGATCCAATCGGCGCGCGCAACCCCCATAGCCGATCCGATCGGGTCGAGCGCGTAGTATTGGTTACCCTTGCGCAGTTGCAGCTGATCGAACAACGCGCGTCGAACCTGTACGGTTGCCCACTCCAACGCGCCCTCCGCGGAGTATCCTTCGGCTACGTCCAGTGAACCCAGGAGCATGACGGCGTGTTTGCCGGCTACGCCCGACAAACGTGCGTTGCTCACCGACGGATTGACCTCGTCCGAGAAGGGATGATTCAGCCGAACACCCGCCACGTGCGCTATTGTCGTGGCGTTGCGCTCGAGGCGCGACGGGTCGGGAGGTAATGTCCATCCAAACCACAACCGCGACTTGTCCGAGCCAGCTTCCAAACGCGTCAGCTGGGGTCCCGGCGGCATTTCTTCGCTCCACCGTGAATCACCGGATGTGTCCAAGAGCCGATCTCTCGAGACACCCTTCCGATTACCTGGCGTGCTCTTCGCCGGTTCGATGGTGGAGAAGCGCTGCAGTTCGTCGCGCGCGCTCGGGCTGATCGGACCGACCACGACTACGCTCGCGTTGTCGGCTCGGTAATGTTCGGCGACGAAGCGTTCGACGTCTCCCCATTCGATAGCGTCCACGCTAGCTTCGGTGCCCAGCTCTGCGTGGCGATAGGGGTGCTCTTCCCGAAACCACAACTTCCCGAGTTCGGCCCAAACGGGCGCTGGGATGTCCAGGTCGTCGCGTAACCACCGTTCACTTTTTACGAGCTGCCGCTCGCGCCGAAACAGCGCTTCGTCGACGGATGCCAAAGGCTCGTCCAATAGGCGGTGCGTCAACCGCAGCGCCTCCCACACGCGCGCAGAGGGAACTATCGCTTCGTACGCGGTCTCGTCGGGGTTGGTTGAAGCGTTCTCGCTCACGGCGCCCAGGCTGCGTATCGAGTCTATCCATTCCGGGCCGGGGCCTTCGCGCGAGCTGCTCACCAAGTGCTCGACCAGGTGCGCCAACCCCTCCTTGCCGGTGGGGTCAGAGCTGTAGCCGGAGTTTACGGTGAGACGTACTGCGGTCGTCATGCGGTCGGCATGCTGCGTCAGAACACGTAGTCCGTTGGGATACTGGACGAGCTCGACGCCCGCGAGATTCCGCGGAGGTTCGGCTTCCCACGGCCAGTCTGCGCAACCGCCCACGGAAATCACGCAACACAACGACACAGCCCATGTTGCCGCAGTCGATGCCCCGTTCAATGCGCCGGGTACATAAGGCCTCGTCGCCACGCTGCCACTCGTAGAACGAAATGGCTCACTTGTCTCTCGTCGCGGAGCGCGGCGTCGTAAATCGCCCGCCCAGCCAGCGCGACAAGATTTTGCCAAGCGGACGGCGCGGCGTTGCCGTGGACAACTCGGTCAAGCGTTGCACGAGCACGGCGCCGGTTGGTGGGCGGTGGAGGGCGTCACTGCACAAGCACTCGAGCACCAATTGAGCGAAGTCTGCCGGCGTCTCCGCGCGATGCCGCTGCGGAGGTGTGATTCGGAGCTCGTCCAGGGCGCCGAGCACCGTGCGCGTACCTCGATGCGGACAAGGGTGAACACCGGTCAGCAGCTCGTAGATGACCAGACCAAACGAGAACACGTCGCTGGCCGTGCTGGACGACTTGCCGGCGAGTTGTTCTGGGGCCATGTAGTCCGGCGTTCCCAGTCGGACGCCTAGCGCCGTCGTCACCAGGCCGTTTATCCGCTCCAGTGGTCGAGCCACGCCAAAGTCCAAGATCACGGCCCGCAGTTGATTCTCACCGCTCACCATGATGTTGTCGGGCTTGAAGTCGCGATGGATGATGCCTTGTGCATGGATCGCGGCCAGGCCAGCGGCCAGTTGATGCGCGATGGTGAGCACGTCGGGAAGCGAGATGGTGCCGCGAGTTCTCCACTTGGACAACGGCGCGCCGTTCACGAGATCCATCGTGTGGAAGTAGGTGAGTGGGGCGCCAGGGGCTTCGTACGCTCCTAGATCGAATACGCGGCACACGTTCGGATGAACTACTCGACGAGCCAGCCGTAGCTCTTGTTTGAACCTTCCGATCACTCGCGCATCGTCGCTGAACTCGGCGCGAATCATCTTCAAGGCAACGAGCTCGGACAATTGACGGTCGAAGACTTCGTACACCTCACCCATGCCGCCACGGCCGATGAAGCGCACGACCTCGTAGCGCGCTGCGATCACGGCGCCGGGCTCGAGCGCGACGTCGGCATGGGACGATGGCCGGTTGCCGCGCAGCGCCACGCCAGCCTCGGCGAGCGCCGTACAACAGTCGGGGCAGCCTTCGACGTCGTGGAGCAGGACGTCGGCCTGTTCGGCGGGCAAGAGGCCAGCCGCGAGCTGCACGACTTGTTCGTCGTCCAAACAGCGGTGAGAATTGGTCGACGTGGACGCGTGGTCGCTGCTGGTCATGCCTCGTCGTCCGTCACGCTGGCGCCCAAGGCTGGCGTCGTGTTGAACACGTGAGACAAGCGCACTTCCAGTCGCGTGGAGAAGAGCTCGAACAGGTGTTCGAGCTCGCGTTCACTCAAGTCCAACCGCTCGCGGAGCAGCGCGCGTACGTTCTCGTTGATGCGCTCCTTCGCAGCGACGATCCATCGAGCGGCGCTGGCACGGTGAATCGACAACGCTTCGCCGATTTGGCTCACGTTCCACCCAGCCAACACGTGCATGCGGAGCGCGTGACGTTCCTTGGTGGGCAACTGGCGGACGACCTCGCGCAACGCGCGCGCGAAGACCTCGTCGAGTTCTTGCTTCTCGGCTCGCACGTCGATGCCCGGCGAAGCGTTGGCCTGCTCGTGTTGTAGTGGTGCTTCTCTGGACCAACGCACGCCGCGTTGGCGGGCCAAATCTTGACACAAGCGCATCGCGACCACCTGCAACCAGGCTCGCAGGTGACCCGTGCTCTGATAAGACGCCAGACGCGGTTCTGGACCGAGCAGCAGCTTGTGTCTGAGTTGTTGGAGGGTTTCGTCAGCCAAGTCGCGGTCCCCGCAGCGCCGTTCCAGCACGGGTCCGAGCGGAGCGATGTAGAGCGCCTCCAAAATCTCAATCGCGCCGGGCGCTCGCGCCAGGCAAGCGATCCTCAAGTATTCGTCGCGGCACGCGTCGGGACCTGCTTCGGGGATGCGCCCATGTTGTTGCCACGCCGTGTCGAACTGTTGCTTGCTCCACTTCACTTTGTCGAAGTCGAGCTGTCCGATGCGAAACACTTCGCAGCTAGGGTCGGTCGGGGGTTCTGCGGCGTGAACGACCATGGCCTCGTATACCAGCTGTAGCTAACGTGGCCCTCAGCGACAACTGCGAAAAATGGCATTGGTCGCTAGTCGACGCGGCGGCTATGATATCTAACCCGCGCGTGACATCGGTTGGACGAGGAATTCTGCTGGGAGGAAAGTACCGGCTAGACGAGCCCATCGGCAGAGGCGGGATGGGCTGGGTCTGGAAGGCGGAGCAGGTTCAGTGGGGGGCACCGGTGGCGGTGAAAATCATCGATCTTCGATCGCACGCTAGTCCGGACGGGCCAACGGAGCAGGAGCGTGCGCTACGCATCCGACGTTTCCTCGCCGAGGCCAAAACCGCGGCGACGATCCGCAGTCCGCACGTCGTCCAGATCCTCGACCACGGCATCGATCAGGAGCTCGGCGCGCCGTACATCGTCATGGAGCTGCTCGAAGGTGAGACGCTCGAGGCACGGCTGGAACGCGCCGGGCGGCTAACGCCGAGCGAGACGATTCGGGTCATGTCCCAAGTCGCCAAAGCGTTGTCGCGGGTACACGAGGCGCAGCTGGTGCATCGCGACCTGAAGCCGAGCAACATCTTTCTGGTCCACAATGACGGCGAAGATCTCGTGAAGGTCCTCGATTTCGGCATCGCGAAGGGCGGCCAGGGCAATCTCGACGAACGTCCGATAACCGCGACCGGTCAGCAAATCGGCACACCTTATTACATGAGTCCGGAGCAGATCCGTGGGTCGACGGACGTCGACTTTCGCACCGATCTGTGGGCGTTTGGCGTGATTGCCTACGAGTGCGTGGTTGGCCAGAGGCCGTTCAATGGTGAGACGCTGGGCGACCTGTCGCTCAAGATTTGTGCCGAACCGATCCCCCGAGCGTCCGACGTGGTGTCGGTGCCCCGAACCTTCGACGATTGGTTTTGGCGCTGCGTGAATCGAGAGCGCGATTTTACGTTCGGCTCCGCCCGCGAGGCGGCCGAACGGCTCGACGGCGCGTTGTCCGCGGGGCGGAACGGCAACGAGCTGCAGGCGCACGTGGAGCCCGTCGCGCCTGGACTCGGCCGTGCCGAGCGCAACGCGAGCGTCGGATTTGGCGACACGACGGAAGCCGTCGCCTCGACTCCTGGTCGGAACAGTCGTGTAACACGCTCGGGCAGGATTCTGGCGCTGACGGCCCTGGTCCTTTTGGCCCTGGGCGGTGGGGGCGCCTGGCTGCTGACTCGTTCTCCGGCGACGCCGAGTTCGGCCGATGCATCGACGTCGGTTGCGTCGGCTGCCTCCATTGGCGCCCCGAAGTCGACGCCAACTGCGGCTCCCGAGGTAACTGCGCCGGTCATGCCGCAAGCGCCGGATGCGCGACTGACCGCGCCGGCGGAGACCACGCTTCCCGCGAACCCCGTGATTGCGGCTCCGGCGACCGCTTCACGGCCGCTCAAACGCGAGCTGCGCTCGAGCTCGAAACGCCCAGCGGACAGCGGGGGAGCGGCAAGCGCAGCTGCTCCATCCGTCACGTCGCGACCCAACACGCCTAAAACTCCGCACGATCTGATCGAAGACCGCCGCTGAGCGGTCCGAAGTTCGGCGCCCAGCCGAAGGCGAGGGCCGCCGCGAGCGGCGACCCGCCGGTCACGTCGTCTCGAGTCGTGCGATCGAATCGAGGAGCGTACGGCGCGCTTGCTCGTACGTCTTCGGCCCGATCTCTTTGCCTCGGTACGCTTTCTCCAACGCAACCAGTTCGTCGAGCAACAACGCCTTGGCGCGAGCGCGGTCCTCGTTCGTGAGGTTGGCGGTGCCCTTGTTCGCGCTGGTCTTGGCGTAAGCGATACCGGCCATCGCGATCAACCCCGCGATGATGCTCGCGATGATGTTGCCCCGACCGCGTGGTGGCATGCCGGTGACGTTCACTCGCAACACGGACGGACCCTCGGCCCCGCTACCGAGAAAGTCGGAGGACGCCATCAGTGCGTTTTGCCCCTCCTGACCCGTCGTACGTTCGGCGGGCCTCAGTCCTTCGACCTGCAACCCCATGTTCTCGGTGGCTTCCAAGAAGACGCGCGAATCCGTCAAGTGCGGCACCGTGGCCAACGCCAGATGGATGTTCGGCGTACGCGGATTGGGAAGCTGAAACCCGAAGCTGAGCTCGTGTTGACCCGGTGTGAAACTGCCGGTGATGTGGACGCGTTTGCCTTCGACGACCGCGCGCAAGTCCCCGGCGGCTTGTGGCGGGCGAAAGGCGGAGAATTCGGACGGTAGCTCTACGTAGAAGTCCTTGGGCGACCACGTCTTGGTGCCGCCGTTCTGAATGCGGAGGATGGTGTCTACCTGGAAGATGTCTTCGCGGGGCTGCAGCGCGTACAACATGCGCGTGATCACGAACGTGTCGTCGATCGCGTCGGTCGTCGGGAACACGTACAAGACGGCGATTTGACCCGACTCTCGGCGCAGCCGCATGGCGCCGGTGGAGTAACGCGCGCCGCCTTGCTCCACGACCGCCTCGTATTTGTACGAGCTATCCGTGCTGAGGCCGGTGAACGCGGCCCGCCCCTGGGCGTCCGTGTTCGTCTCACGGACGCTCTCCGTGTTCCCCTGGCCGATGCTCTCGTGAGTGATGAACAGCTTGACCTTTGCGCCCACCACGGCGGCGCGTTCGCCGTCGCGGACGAGCATGCCCAACGTGCCCGGTGGGACACCGTCACCCGGCATGTTCTGGCTCTGCGGGATCGGGCTGCGCCCCGCGCGCAATAGCTCGGCTTGATGGCGATGGTCCGCCGAAGCAAACGGCGAGCCGTTCAGCAGCGGCTTGGTTTGGCCCATGCCGTGCGGGTCACCGTGGGGAGCGACCGGGTTCGGTTCTTGTGCCTGAGTCGGCGCGCTCGCCGTAGGTTCGCTGGGCCCGGGCGGGCTGGGCGCGCTGGGCGCGGGTGCAGTCGCCGTGGGCGTGACGCCCGGCGTAGCTGGTTTGGCGGCGCTAGCAGCGGCCGCACCATGCTCGGCAGCTGTCGCGACCTTGGGCAACGCGACGCTGGTGGGCGACGTTGCCGCGACGGCAGGCGCCGTGGGCGGCACCTGTCGCGGCGCCGGGCCGTCCCCGGCGTAGGCTACGTTTTGTGAGACAACCAGGGCCGCCAAGGTGCCCGTGAGGAGCGTACGTTTGGAAAGCCCTGACAGGGCGCGAAGAGCGTTCACTTATGCCTTCTTCTCTGCTGCGGGTTCAGCCGACGGTTCGTCGCTGTTGGCGGGAGCCAAGTCTCTGAGCCGTTCTTCCAGTTCTTCGATGGCGCGAGCGCGCGCCGGGGCTAGGTTTTCGTCCACGAGCTGCAGGAGCTGTTTGGCATCTTGACGGTAACGGCGCGACAACTCGCGATAGTCGTCTTCACTCAGCTTGCCGACGTTGCGCTCGTATTCGAGATCCTTGAGCGCGCGCAGCACGGACTCCTTGCGCTCTTCCTCGGCGCTCGGTGCCGCCAGGCTCAGGGCTTCGTCCAAGGTCAGCGGCGCTTCACCGGTGAGCGACAACAAGCTATTCCAGAGGATCGCGATCGCACCCAAGAGTACGGCGGCGCCGCCCACGAGGAAGAACGCGCCGCGGCCGTAGATCTGAGCGGCGACGATACCTGCGACGACCGCAATACCTGCCCAAAGCCAGGGGTTGACGTGCGGTAACTTAAGGGGTGACTTCGCCATCTTTGGGTCGGTAATTGAGGGGGTAGGCTGCTTGCTTCTGGATCAGTGTGGTGGGTTGGCGCAACGCCGCGTGGGGATCGGCGTAGCGGTCCTCGAAGCCCGATTGCGCGGGTGAGGTTGCGTCTACCTGAGACGGAAGTGAGGGCGCTCGTGGTGCGTCGGTGATAGCGGCGAGGGCTCGTTCACCCACGGCACGCGCCGGCGCGGTGGCCATCACGATGGAGACCATGACGCCCGTCGCGCCAGTGGCCGCCAAGCGCACCGTGCCCCAGGCACCCAAGCGTCGCCACGCGACCTCGGGCCACAACGAAGTAACGGCACCTCCTATCATCAGCAGCACACCCACCCAGATCCACGAAACGAGCGGGTTGATGCGGAAGCGGAAGGTCGCCTTCTTGGTCTGGGGGTTGGCGTTGCCGACGACCACGTAGAGGTCGTCGCGCACGCGGTGCAACATCGCGACCTCGGTGGTCGGCATTTGCGCCTTCATGTAGATGAATTGCGCGGGCTGCATCTGGCCGAGTCGTGAACCCCCGAGCGCCACGTCGATGTCCGCGAAGATCATGCGCTTCTCGGTGTCGACCTCCATGCGCGGGCCGCGGTAGGTGATGTCGTAGTTGCCGACTTGGATCGTCTCACCCGGGGCCAATACGGCTTCCTTCTCGAGCTCCCAACCGCGACCGGCGAAGCCCAAGAACATGAACCCGACGCCGAGGTGCACGATGTAGCCGCCGTAGCGACGCCGGCTTCGTGCAACCAGCGTGATCAGCGCGGTGAGGACGCCTTCAGAGGCGTTCTTGCGACGCGCCGCGACGCCGCGGTAGAACTCTTGTCCCACCACCGCGAAGTTGAAGATCACGAGCGCGACCGTCGTGAGCGGCGCGATTTGGCTGAGCTTGTGCAGCACTTGGTCGTTCAGGGAGTCGCCGGCTGCTTCGGTCGCCACGATCGCCGGGAACCCGAGCAAGTTGCCGAGCGCGAAGTGGGCGACGATGCCGACCAGCATGGCGCCAAGCGGGAAAACGAAGGCCTTGCGGAGCGCGACGTCACTCGTCTTGCGCCACCCGAAGAGCGGACCAATGCCCATCAGTGCGAGCAGTAGCAGCCCGATCGGGGTCATCCAGCGGTTGTAGAACGGCGGCCCCACCGTGGCCTCTTCGTCCCACAACGCTTCGCTGATCACCGGGAACAACGTCGCGACGGCGATGAATACCGCGGCGCCCAGCAGCGCCCAGTTGTTGACCACGAACGCCGCTTCGCGGCTGGCCAACGCCTCGATCCTGGCCTGCGAGCGCAGGAGCGGATAACGCCAGACGATGAGCCCCACCGTGGCGCCGACGATCACGCCCATGAAGTAAACGAAATACGTTCCGATGTCGCTCTGGGCAAAGCTGTGGACGCTCGAGATCAAACCCGAACGCGTGAGGAACGTGCCGAAGATGGTGAGGAAGAACGTGATGCTGATCAACACGACGTTCCAGACCTTGAACATGTTGCGGCGCTCTTGCACCATCGTCGAGTGCACGTACGCGCTCGCCGTAAACCAGGGCAAGCAAGCGGCGTTCTCCACCGGGTCCCATGCCCAGTAGCCACCCCAGCCGAGCTCTTCGTAGGCCCACAACATGCCGAGTGCGTTGCCGATGGTCAGGAACATCCACGCAAACAGCATCCACTTGCGTACGGCTACGATCCACTCGTTGTCGAGCCGGCCCGTGATCAGCGCCGCCATTGCGAACGCAAACGGGATCGAGCAGCCGACGAAGCCCATGTACAGGCTCGGTGGGTGAATGATCATGTAGAAGTTGCGCAGCAGCGGGTTGAGGCCCTCACCTTCCAAGCGCGCGCCGGCCAAATTGGTCTCGAAGGGATTGGCCGAAAACAGCATCAACACCGCGAAGAACGACATGATCACCATCAACGTCGCGATCACGTACGGTTGCAACTGACGGTATTTGCCTCGTAGCCACGTGATGCACACCGTCGTGTAGCCGCTCAGCAAGAACAGCCACCACAATATCGAGCCGTCTTGGCCACCCCACAACGACGTGATCAGGTACGGCAGCGTCATGGCACGATCGCTGTACCGTGAGACGTAGCGGATGCGGAAGTCGTGGGTCACGAAGGCGTACGCCAGTACGAGCACTCCGAGCAACACCAGCGCGCAGGTGCCGTAGGCGCCAAGGCGTGCGGCGCGGAGCAAACGCGGCTTGCCCCGGGCAGCCAACAGAGACACGGCGAACGTGTAAGCCGCCGCGACTAGGATGGCGTACAGCACCCCCGTGCCAAACTCGGGTAAAGATTGCCACATAACGCGGGCAACCTAGCGCCCTCGTTGCTACGAGGCTAGAGCTAGTCCGTGAATTCCGCCGCGGCAAATCAGCCTGGGGTGTCCACAGCCGACCGCGCGTAGCCGAGCGTGACAAACCTCGCGTGAGCTTCCGCCCACGCTGAGTAATTGCGTGGCCGCGGCCCGCGCGTCGCCGCGCTAGCGCATCGCCGACGACAAAGAGAGACGCGGGAATACGAGAAGGGGCAATGCGGTTGGCTACGGCGGCATACAGGGTTCGGCACCCGAGCGCCGAGGTGGGCGGGAGCCTGAAGACTTATCGCTTCGCGTTCATCACTCGCGGCGATCCTTCGAAACTACTTGGAATTGCTGCGCTTCCGGTCCTCACGTACTTCCATGTACGCTCCGGTCCGGTTCTCGCAAATCCGGCGCACTTTCGAAGGCTTACCGCGAGGGTGTAGGGAATGTGTTGAATCCTGAGGCGGGAGCCGCACGTCGGCGACAGGCGCTGGCCCCAACCCAGAACTAACGCTGCCGCTGCTTCTCGAAAAATGCGCTGTCAGCCCATGCTTACCGTCGTACCGACGGCTTCGCCCAGGCAAACGCGCTTGATGTTGCCAGGCGTCATCTTGAAGACGCGGATCGGCAGACCGTTTTCGCGGCACAGGGTAACGGCCGTGGAGTCCATCACCTTGAGGTGCTCGCCGAGGAAACGGTCGTAGCTCATTTCCTGGTACATCTTGGCGTCGGGATAACGGGCCGGGTCGCGGTCGTAGATGCCGTCCACCTTGGTCGCCTTGAGCAGGGCGTCACAACGCAGCTCCATCGCACGCAGGGCGGCGGCGGTATCGGTCGAGAAGTACGGGTTACCCGTCCCCGCGGCGCAGATCACGACGTAACCCCGTTCCAGGTGGCGAATCGCGCGGCGCTTGATGTAGGGCTCGGCGACTTGCTTGATCTCGAGCGCGGTCATCACGCGCGTGTGCAGACCAACGCGCTCCAGCGCGTCTTGCAGGGCGAGCGCGTTGATGACCGTGGCCAACATGCCCATGTAGTCGCTCTGAGCGCGGTCCATGCCTTCGCTCGCACCTTTGAGTCCGCGGAAGATGTTACCCCCGCCCACGACCACGCCGATTTGGACGCCCGTCGAGTGGACGCTCTTCAAATCCTCGGCGGTTGCCTTGAGGGTGTTGGTGTCTATGCCGTTACCGCCGGTAGAGCCACTGAGTGCTTCGCCACTCAGCTTGATGACAACGCGGTTGTAGTGAAGTTTGGGCGGGATGGATTGCACACCTAGCCGTCTAGCGATCTCTGAGTTCGGTTGCAACGGTTCACACGACGCGGGAGCGATGCGTAGGAGGGCCGTAGGCCTTTTCAGGGCAGAGTGTAACCTAGGTGTTCTATGGGCCGTTCGCGCTTTGTGCTTGACTCCGCAAACCGTTCTGGGAGGAGTCGGCGGATGTTTGGCCGAGCTTGGCCCCAGCGTAATCAGCTCTCACGCGCCGTGCAGCGCGTCATCGGAACGCCACGGTGTGTGACGCTCTGCTGCGGCATTTTCGTGCTCGCCATCGGGTGCAAGAAGTCGACGGAAGGTGAGCCCAGTCAGGGCACGGCCGCGCCGATCCCCAGCGTGGAGCGGATCCCCGCCGAGCTCGGCGCTCGGGTGCTGGCGAAGGTTGGGGATCGAGTTATCACCGTCGCCGACTATGCGAGCACGCTCGATCGTATGGACCGCTTCGAGCGGCTCCGCTACCAAACGCCGGAGCGACGTAAAGCGTTGCTCGACGAGCTGGTCAACACCGAGCTCTTGGCGCGCGAGGCCGAGCGGCGTGGGCTAGATAAACGTCCGGAGACCGAGGCGTATCTGAACCAGCTGCTGGCCGACGAAGTGCGGCGCCGCTTGCGCGCCACCTTGCCCCAGCCCGAAGAGCTCAGCGCGGAAGAGGTACGCGCCTATTACGCGGCCCACCGAGAACAACTGCGAGAGCCCGAGCGGCGCCGGGTCGCGGTGTTGACCTTCCCCAGCAAGGTCGCGGCGGAGTCGGCCCTGAAAGAGCTAGCGACGGACGGATCCGTCGCGCGCTGGAACGAGCTCGGAAGGGTCGGTGCGGCTCAAACCCAAGCCCCGAGCATGATGGCCACACCAGTGCGCGGCGACCTTGGTTTCATCACCGCGGGCGGCGGGCCCTCGAGCGGCGACCCGGCGGTCCCGGACGCGGTTCGAGCCGCAGCCTTTCAACTGCCCGTAGCCGGCGGCGTAGCGCCTCAGGTGTTCGAAGACCGCGGGCTGTTTCTCCTGGTGCGCGTCACGACTGTTGCACCATCGCACCTACCGACCGTGGAGGAAGCGGACGCCGTCGTCCGGGCGCGGCTGCTCGACGAGCGGTTTGCGGACCGCGAGCGCGAGCTCTCCAAGCTCTTGGAGTCGACGTCGCCGGTAGAAGTGAACGAAGCCGTCATCTCGCGTTTGAAGAGAGCCACGCCGTGAGTCTCCCGCTCTTCAATCCAGCGACGACGAGCGCCGTCGACGGCGCACTTTCGAGCACCGCGGCATCACCCGACGCGCCCGACTCCAATGACCCGAAAGACTGGCGGTGGCAGCTGCGCAACGCGGTCACGAGCGCCGCGGGATTGGCCGAACAGTTGACGCTGACGTCCGCCGAGGTCGAGGGCGCACGGCGGGCCGAGGCTGCGGGTTTTCCGATTTCCGTTACGCCGTACTACCTGGGCCTCGCCGATCGTCACGACCCCGCGTGCCCAATCCGACGTCAGGTGGTGCCGCTTGCCGCGGAAGGCGTCACGGCGCGCGGAGACATGCGCGATCCGTTGGGCGAGGAAGCCCACGAAGTGGCGCCCGAGCTGGTGTCGCGTTACCCCGACCGAGCGCTGCTCTTGGTCAGTGACCGTTGCTCGGTTTATTGCCGGTTTTGTACGCGAAGTCGCATGGTTGGCGCAGGAGGTGGGGCGCGTTCGTTGGCTCGGTTGGAGCCCGCCCTCGCGTACCTCAGGAGCCACCCCGAGATCACGGACGTGATCGTCAGCGGCGGTGACCCGCTCGTCATGAGCACGCAACGCCTGGTGTCCATCGTGGCCGCGGTTCGGGAAATTCCGAGCGTAGAGACGATTCGGCTAGCCACCCGCGTCCCCGTTACTTTGCCGCAGCGAATCACCGACGAGCTGTTGCAAGCGCTGCGTCCCCACCATCCGCTGTGGGTGATGACGCACTTCAACCACCCCAAAGAGCTCAGCGACGCTTCCAAGCGCGCTTGCCGGATGTTGGCCGACGCCGGATTCCCGGTGATGAATCAGACGGTGTTGCTCAAGGGCATCAACGACGACGCCGCGGTGTTGGCGGAGCTGTTCCGTGGTTTGGTGCGACAAAGAGTGAGGCCATATTACCTGCTGCAGATGGATCCAGTCGTGGGCACGAGCCACCTGCGTACTCCCGTTAACCGAGGGCGCGAGATCATGGGCCAGCTCCAGGGTCGCCTGAGCGGCATCGCGCTGCCCAAATTCATCGTCGATACGCCCGGCGGTTTCGGCAAGGTGCCGGCCGGACCGAGCTACGTAGTGGCAGAGGCTCCAGGTGTGACGACTTTCCGCAGCCCACGAGGCATCGAGGTGGACTACGTAGACCCGGTGGTGCCGTGACCTGCCGTTCGGCCGACGAGGTTCGGCCGTGTTTCCACGTTGAACTACACGGGTTTCCGGCAGCGCCGATTCAGCACAGGCGGGGCTTCGTGGCCTGCTTCCGCGGCGCCAGTGGCCCGACCCGGTTCATTTCCGGTGGAACAGTGCAGGGGCGCTGACGGAGCAGATGCAATGCGGAACAACCGTCCGTTTTATGGACGGAGCGGCGCGCGCCAGACATACGTGGGTTTTTTTCTGGCCGTTCGGGGGTGGCGTTGTCGGGTAGGCCTTTGTGGGCTACATGTATGCGGCCAACGCGGGTTTCGTCGCGGCGGTCTTCCATGGTTGGCGGCCACCGCCGAGACGTCTTTCGAGCGCTCACTTTCTTCATGAACCACTCGTTCCCCAACAGCAGCCTCCTTGCAGTTAGGCCGGACACGGTTGGGGATGTTAATCCAGCTCCCACACGGCGAGGTGTCGATCATGGATGACGCTGAGTTGGAGGCGTTGGCGCGGTCGCGGGTGGGAACGAAGATCGCCGGACGTTGGCGTTTGGACGAGCTGCTGGGAGTCGGAGGGACGGCCAGCGTCTACGCTGCGACCCATCGCAAAGGCAAACGCGTCGCGATCAAGATCCTGCATCCCGACTTGTCGGCGAATCGCTCGTTCCGGGACCGCTTCCTGCGCGAGGGTTATGTCGGGAACATGATCGAGCACGAGGGTGCGGTGACCGTTCACGACGACGACGAAGCGTCGGACGGCAGCGCGTTCCTCGTCATGGACCTGCTCGACGGCGAGAACCTCGAGGTGCGGCGCGAGCGCAAAGGCGGGCGCATGCCGCCGCTCGAAGTGCTGTCTCTGATGGACGACGTGCTCGATACCTTGCGGGCGGCTCATGCCAAAGGCGTCGTGCATCGCGACGTCAAACCGGAGAACCTGTTCTTGACGAGCAGCGGCACCGTCAAGTTGCTCGACTTCGGTATTGCTCACATCAACATCCCGAAGGATCCATCGGCGACCTTGGCGGGCGTGGCGATGGGCACTCCCGCGTTCATGCCGCCGGAGCAAGCGAGCGCGCGTTGGGACGACGTGGACGCACAGAGCGACTTGTGGTCACTCGGCGCAACCATGTTCACGATGTTGACCGGCCGCTACGTGCACGAAGGTGGCACCGTCAACGAGTCGTTGGCGCTGGCGGTCACCCAAGACGCGCCCTCGCTGGCCAGCGTGGTTTCCGACGTCCCGGCGCCGATCGTCGAGATCGTCGACCGAGCGCTGCGCCGCAACAAGGCGGAGCGTTGGTCGTCGGCCGCCGAGATGCAGATGGCGATCCGCATCGCGTTTCGAGAGCTGCAGGGTGACGTCCCCGAAGGTGAACGCTACTCCCTGAGTCAAGGCCGCGTGCGCCAACACTCCGTTCCGCCGCGCACGATGCTGAGCGAGTCGCCGTTGGGTTCGCTGAGCTCGAGCTCTCTCACCGAGGATCCGGTCAGCGCCTCGATCGCGGACCTCAAGCGTAATCCCAACCAACGCCGCTGGGTGCTGTTCGGCGGTGTTGGGTTGAGTGCCTTTGTCGTGTTGGCTCTCGTCTTGTCGGGAGGCTCGAAACCGGTGGGCTCCATCGGCGACGGACAACCGCCGGCCGCCCCCGCGGCCCCGCCGCCCAACGTCGTTACCGAGAAGCTGACGCCAGAGGTTCGGCAGGTGCCCGAGAAACCGGCAACGACCGCCGCACCGGCGGAGAGCGCGGAGCCACACGTCGCGGACTCGGCGGGGCACAACCAGAACGGCGACGCACCTCGGGTGAGCCGACCCAAACGCTACAAGCCCGCTGCTGGTGCCAACACCGCTGCCGCGGGAGGTGGCGAGAACAAAGCGCCGAGCCCCGGTAAGTCTGGCGCTGGCGGCGCTCACGACGCTCCCTTCGACCCGTTCTCGCGTCGCGATTAGCCGCAGCACCTGCACGCCCTTGCCGTCTGGCCAACGAGTGCAGCGAACAGGTCGGAAACGCGCGGCCGCATCGGTGTCCTTTTGCCTGCTCGGTTTTCAACCCGTTCGGTGCTCTAGCTTCCCGACGTGAAACCACGGTAGGAGGTGCCACGAGGTCAAGTCGATGAGTCGTTTGGACGAGATGAATGAGCTCGCGCTGCTCGGCGGCGGAGCAGAACGCAACGCGAAACAACGACTCGGCGGGCGGCTCACGGCGCGCGAGCGCCTCGATGCATTGCTCGATCCGGGCTCGTTCGTGGAGTTCGACCGTTTCGTTACCTCGCAGTGTCACGACTTCGACATGCAGGAGCGCCGTACCCTGGGGGACGGCGTGATCACTGGACACGGCCAAATCGGCGGTCGGCCGGTGTTCGTGTACTCGCAAGACTTCACCGTGTTGGGCGGTTCGCTCGGAGCGTCTCACGCGAAGAAGATCTGCAAGGTCATGGACCTCGCGCTCGACTGCGGTGCCCCCGTTATCGGCCTCAGTGACTCGGGTGGAGCCCGCATCCAAGAGGGGGTCGAGTCGCTGGGCGGGTATGCGGACATCTTCTTGCGCAACACGTTGGCCAGCGGCGTGGTGCCGCAAATCAGCGTGGTGATGGGGCCGTGCGCTGGTGGTGCGGTGTATTCGCCGGCGATCACGGACTTCATCTTCATGGTGGAGAAGACGAGCCACATGTTCATCACCGGGCCCGACGTCATCGCCGCCGTGACGCACGAGGTGGTCGACAAGGAGGCGCTCGGCGGGGCCGTGACGCACGCTTCGACCACCGGCGTGTGCCAACGATACGGCGCTGACGACCGAGCTTGTCTGGAAGACGTGAGACAGCTGCTGGCTTACCTGCCGTCGAACAACATGGACGGCGCCCCGCGTGGCAACAGCGCCGATCCGCTCGATCGTGAAAACCCAGAGCTGGACACCTTGGTCCCGCGCGAGAGCCAACGCGCTTACGACATGGGCCAGCTCGTGCGCACGGTGGTCGACGACGGGGAGTTCTACGAATTGTCGGCGGAGTTCGCTCGCAACATCCTGACCGGCTTCGCGCATATCGGAGGCCGCGTTGTCGGCATCGTCGCCAACCAGCCGGCCGTGCTCGCGGGTGTGCTCGACGTGAACGCGAGCCGCAAAGCGGCGCGCTTCGTGCGGTTTTGCGACGCATTCAACGTGCCGCTAGTCACGTTCGTGGACGTGCCGGGGTTCTTGCCCGGCGTAGACCAAGAACACGGTGGCATCATCCTGCACGGCGCCAAGCTGCTCTACGCCTACTGCGAAGCCACCGTGCCCAAACTCACCGTCATCACGCGCAAGGCCTACGGCGGCGCCTACGACGTGATGAGCAGTAAACACCTGCGCAGCGACTTGAACCTCGCGTTCCCCCACTCTGAGATCGCCGTGATGGGACCGGAGGCCGCCGTCAACATCATCCACCGCAAGGAGATCGCCGAGGCCAGCGACGTCGACGCGACGCGCGCGCAGCTGGTCGCTCAGTACCGCGAGCGATTTGCCAATCCATATCGCGCCGCGGAGCTCGGCTTCGTCGACGAGGTGATCGCGCCGCGCGGGCTCCGCCAACGTCTCGGCGTCGCACTGCGCGTCCTCGCGACCAAACGGCAGAAGTTGCCGCCGAAGAAACACGGTAACATACCGCTTTGACCCGGGGTGGGCGGGAGCCTGAAAACACAGCCGGAGCCGTGACGTGAGTCGACGTCAGCAGCCGTTCAGCGTTTGACGCAACGATTGGGTGAGGTCCCGGAACGCGGACTGCGGCGGCCACGGGGGGGCCAAGCGCAACAGCCGTTGGGCTTGCTTGTTGTCGCCGTGTTGCAGGCTGAGTTGTGCCTCGGCATAACGCATGGGCCAGATCAACAGCGGGTTTTGACGAGAGCTCCTGCGCAGCAGCTCACGGTCTCCGGGGCGGCCACAGTGCGCGAACGCGCGAGCCATCGCGAGCGCACCTTCCCGGTGCGTCTTGGCGCGCTGTTTGACGTTGCGGTCTTCGGGCAGAGGCAACGAGTTGAGCGCCATCGCCATCGCGAGTGAACGGTCGTGATTGCCCTCGAGCGCCGACAGCAACACCTCGAGGAACACGCGGTGTTCGAGCCCGGTGTTGAGGGTGTGCGGTTCATGCTGGATCTCGAGCAATTGACGGGCGCGCACCGTCCAGCCATAGCTTGCCAAGGCTGTGGCGCGCAGGAGTCGCTCCGCGGCGAGGCCACGCGGGCTAGGGTTTGGTAGCGATTCCCACGACGCCAAGAGTTTCGTGACGTCCCCGCTCTCGAGCATCTGGTTCAGCTTGCGGCGAGCGACCAAACGCCGCACCGGCAACAGCAGCAATAGCGCGAGGCCAGCCAAGAGCCACAGCGGCTGTTCCATCCCGAGATAAACGACCCGGGCGACCAATGCCGCGGAAGCCACGAAAACCGCGACGTGAAGCGCGGAGCGAACGACTGAACGCCAAGAAGCCATGAGAGCGAAGGTGGACTCGAGCCCGTATGTGTAAGACTTCGTAGCACGGCGGCTAGGCCAATTCGATTGATGAACGCGGCCAGGTCGAGAGGTCGTTTCAGTTGGAGTCAATTGAGTCTTGCAACCGTGATCCGTTCCCGCTAACAGTCATTCCTCGCGTATGGGTCCGCCGACAGCGCACCTCGAACCCCGCCAGGCCCGGAAGGGAGCAACGGTAGAGGAAAGCGAGTGTGGCGGGCCCTCTCTTCATTTTGTGGCCGGTTTCCTGCTCACGACGCGAGTTGCGTCGCGAGTTATCGACGGTTGGTGAAAAAGCGGCCGATTTCACGAGTCGCTGCCGCTTCGAGACGCAGGCGTCCAGCTTCAGGTCGGTTGTGCACCAAGTGCGGACACCCCCGACCAGTCAACGACCGGTGGGTTGATGTTGTGCGGCTCGCGGTGCTGCGCGCCTATCAGCGGGTCGGTGCTTCGAGCTGCGCGTACCAGCGGTAGCCGACGTCTGGACCGATGCCGAGCCCCATCATCGTCTTCCCGTCGTCCGACACGGCGTTGACGTGCCACAGATCCCAGCCGTTCAGTTCGGTGCCCCTGCTCTCGAGGTATTCTGCTAGCAGCTGCACGCCCGCTTCTTCGGTCCAGAACGCCGCCTCCATACGAGGCGAGTCGTAGCTGCGGCGCGTTTTGCCCACCACGACGGCTCCGTCCGGGGTCGCGTCGAAGATCTCGAAGTAACGCGTCAGCGGTGTTCCATCGGGGGGGATGCGCGCCGATGGATCGGGATCGAAAGGTGGGCCAGCGTCCGGTGAGACATGTTCGAGTTCGCCATCGTACCAAGCGACGGACAGTGTGCCGCCGTCGCGTAGCTCGACGCGCCCGAAGATTACTGCGCCGTCGGCGTTGATGGCCGTTGGGATCGTCGGACCAGCGGGGTCTTGTGGCAGCGGTTGTAAGCCCGCTGCGAGCGTCCACGTAGCGCCGATTGGCGCTGCATCGCGTTCGAAAGTGTGCGTCCCGGCTACGACTCGGCCGTCGCCGCTCAGCAGATATAGCGTTCGCTCACCGTCGGTGCGCGACGCGCCAATCGCGCGAAACCGCGGGAATTCGCAGGCGGGGAGGGGTGCAGGGTCGCAGCTGCACTCTGTCCACCAGCCGCGGCGAACGCAGGCGTTGGCAAAGTTGCACGCAAGCACGTCGCAGGCGGCCCCGCCGTCCGTCGGAAACATGGGTCCCGCCTCGGGCCACGCCGCCACAGCGCCGTCAGATGTTGAGGTCTCGCTGCGTGAAGCGTCGTTCGTGAGTGCCGCGTCCTCGTGCGTCGTGCTTGCGTCCAGCGCCCCAACGCCGGCCTCGTGAGCGCTTGGTGCCCGTGCGTCGGGGCGAGAAGCTGCGTCGACCGAGGGCCCCCCGTCGTCTATCCCCGACGCGATTGCCGCGTCTCGGCTGGCACCGGCTTCCGATGGCCCGTCGTTGTTCGTGCCCGTGGCATCGCGACATCCCACGACAGAGACGAACAGCAGCGAAGTAGCCAACGGGCGGTGAACGAACGCTGTTCGGATATGGACGCGCATACGCGCCGTATAATTCCCGCCGCCGTCTTTTATGATCGGTTCGCTTGGCGAAAAACCAACGGCTTCCGCGTGCACGTAAGTTTACCTGCGGGGTGTTCCGCCGTGCGGGTGCGTCGGGGCGCCTTCGAGCATCGCGCCACGGTTCGCTGGGTCGAGCGCGCTGCGGTTCGTTGCGGCTAATCGGGTCGAGGTGGTCCCGCCCGCGTTGGAGCGACAGCCGGTGGGGCGGTTCAACCGAGCCGAACGCTCGGGTTGGAGGTCGAGTGTCCTACAGTGCCCACCGCGTGCGTACCGAAACAGAACTGTGGCGCTTGCGGCCGCGCGGCGCAACGCGGCGAACGCATCGTGCCGGGCGAACGTTCGCGAAGCACGCTGACGAACCAGTCGAGCGAACGCAGCCGCGGGTTGGGGATCCATTCGTGACGCCGGGCTGCGTTTGGGTTTGCGGCGCGTTCGCCGTCGCCGGCTATACTGCAGGCGTCGTTCGGAGAATCGTATGCTTGGAGTAGACGTCGAAATGCTTGGTCGGGAGAAAAGAATCGGTGGGGAGAGAAGAAACGGCGGGGAAGCAAGTGGTGGGGCAGAAGCCTCGGTGGATGTTAGCCAACCGTTGGCCCAACATCTGGTCCGGGGGGGCAGCGCGCGTGGCGTGGTGGTACGGGTCGGTTTTGCACGTAGCTTGATTTCATTGTCCGTCTTGGCCTTGGCATGTTCTTCGAATGGCGGAGGCGGGACGCCCACCGCCGACCTCGACGGTGGCCCGGACGCGCAAGTATCGGGGGGCGGACCTTCACCTTCCGGCGAAACGGACCAGCCGCCAACGGCACCTGGCGCGAGCACGCACGACGCGTCTCACCCAACCACCGACGCTTCGGGAGGCGTTCCAGCTTCGAGCGGTGACACGGCGCCGAGTCCCACGGACACCGGGAGCGACGCGTCGAACCCTGGCACGGTCGAGGATGATACGACCGGCGACGTCGATTCGGTGACCTCCAACGTCGACACCGGGACCGACCAGCCAACGGGCGAGGCGCCGGGGGACGTCAGCTTCGAGCCACCTGGCGGCGGCTTTGCATCGACGCAACAGGTCGCCCTCCAGGCTGCAGATGGTGAGACGATATATTATACCCTCGATGGCTCCCTGCCCACTACCGAGTCGGCTGTCTACGATGCGCCGATCACGCTCGAGGCAACGGCCGTGATTCGCGTCATGGTGTCGAGCGGCGGAGTTACCAAGTACTTCGCTCAGACCTACGTCCTCTTGGATCCAGGCGTCGTGGACTTCGAGTCGGACCTGCCGATCATCGTGATCGAGCGGCACCGCGACACGCCGATTGAAAGGTTGAGCGACGAGTTGCGTCCATCGTCGTTGCTGGTGTTCGAACCCGGCGAAGATGGGCGCAGTCGGTTGGTGGGGCCGGCGGACCTGAGTCATCGCGCCGGCGCGCGCGTGCGTGGCGCCTATTCACGCTACTTCCAACAAGTTGGCTACGCGCTCGAAGCTTGGGCGGCAGACGTCGACGAAGACGAAGACATTTCGTTGCTCGGCATGCCCCCGGATGCAGATTGGGTCTTGAGCGCGCCAAGCGAGATGGACCGGGCGTTGATGCGCAACCACCTGGTGATGGACCTGAGCCGCACGATTGGCCGTTACGCGCCGCGCGCGGAGTTCGTGGAGTTGTTCCTGGTGGACAGCGAAGAGCGCGACACGCTCGAGGCGAGTGACTATCTGGGTGTCTACACCGCGATGGAGAAGATCAAGCGCGGTCCGGATCGCGTCAACATCACCAAGTTGCGCGATACCGACGTCGCGGGGACTGCGTTGACCGGCGGCTACATGTTTCGCATCGACCACGACGAGAACGACTTCAGTGCGGGTGGTTTCGACTTCGGCTGGGTGTATCCCGACTCCGAAGAGATGCTGCTGCCCGCGCGTCAGCCCCAAGTCGACTACATGACTGGCTACATGGCTGAGTTCTTCGATTGTCTGGGCGACGACGACTTCACCAACCCGACGACACTCAAGCACTATTCCGAGTACATCGACGTGCCCGCGTGGATCGATCACCATCTCATCAACATGATGACGAAGAACGTCGACGGTCTGCGCCTGAGTTCCTACTTCTTCAAAGATCGCAACAGCCTGCTCGTCGCTGGGCCGGTATGGGACTTCGATCGCTCGCTCGGGACACCTCACGACAGCCGCGTCGTGCTCGCCTCGGAGTGGTTCGAAGACGACGGCACCGATCACATGAACTGGGGCTTTTGGGGTCAGTTGCTCGAGGACCCCGCGTTTGCCGCCGAGTATTGGAGCCGCTGGGACGAGCTCCGTGAAGGTGCGTTCAGCGAGCAAGCGTTGGTCACGATGATCGACGGCTACGAAGCGGAACTCACCGAGGCTCGCGAGCGACACTTCGAACGCTGGGAAGACGTGCCGCCCTACGGCAGCCCCGCAGCAGAGGTGCAGATCATGCGCGACTGGCTGCACGAACGTCTCATCTGGCTCGACGCGCAGCGGCCGTGAGCCTCGCGACGGCTCTCGAGACATTTCGCGTTGTGGAAACTCGCCGCAGTTCTTCGGGGCTGCAGCGTCGTTATGGGCTGCAGCGTCGTTATGGGCTGCAGCGTCGTTATGGGCTGCAGCGTCGTTATGGGCTGCAGTGCGAGCTCTCAGCGAATGCGGGCCGGCACCTCACGACGCAGGCCCGCTCTCGAACGTCAGTTGACGTCGCGGCGCGCCGGCGCGGGGTGATCGAGCAACGCCGAGAGACATAGTTGTAGTCGTAGGTTTACGTCGAGGGTCTCGAGCAACTTCTGACGGACGTGGCTGTCGGCGATCAAGTATTGACCGCACAAATCGACGAGGTGGCTGGTGGGGAGCGCCTCGGGGTACTCGAAGGCGAAGTCGGGGTGTTCGTCGCGCACGCGCTGGACCTGCTGCGCGATCGCGGTGCGCAACACCGTGCGTTCGGTGTCGTCGGGCTCTGCGCCAACCGACGAGAGTACGCTCGCGCACGCGCGGCGGTAAGGCGCGCGGAACTCGAGCTCCTTCAGGTTGACGCGACAGCGGCCCATCAGCAACAGGTGAAAACGCCCGTCGGGTAGGCGCTCGTGGTCGACGATTTCGCCCAGACCGGCAATCGTCGCGATCGCGGGTTGTCCCGCGTAGTCGACCGGCGCCGACTCGACGATGTTCACCATGCAGATTAAGCGATCACTGGCCAACGCGACCTCCGTCATCGTCCGGTAGCGCGGCTCGAAGATGTGAAGCGGCAAAACCGCACCGGGGAACAACACCACGTGGGGTAGCGGGAAGATGGGAACTTCCGCGAATTGGGCGCCAGGGCTGAAGGCGGTCATGTGCCAAACATCTCGATCGAGGCTCCGTTGTGGGCCACCGATGCATCTAGGGCGTAGTGCAGCAAAGTGGAAGCCACTTCCTCCGCCGTCATACGCGCTGGAAACGGGCTCCCCTTGAGCATGTCCGTATCGATTGAGCCGGGTAACACCGCCACGGTCATCAGTCCGGTGTCGCTGATTTCCGCGGCCAGCGATTTGGTGAAACCGACGAGGCCCCACTTGGAGGCGTTGTAGACGATTTGTCCCGCCGTGCCCAAGGTCGAGCTGATGCTGGCCACGTTGACGATGCGACCGCGCCCCCGCTGCAACATCGAAGGCAAGAGGGCACGCGTTAACCAGATGGGAGCGAGCAAGTTGGTGTTCATTTGCTCGGTGTAGCTCGCCAGCGTAACGTCCGTGAGTGAGGCGCGAACCGCGATCCCGGCGTTGTTGACGAGGACGTCGATGGGTCCAATATCGAGCGCCTGGCGCGCCGCTCGCTCGATTTGCTCGGGCACCGCTAGGTCGCACACCACGACGTGGCTCGCGACGTGGCGCAGACAGCGCGTCGCCGTATCGTTCAGCGCCGCGCTAGCGCGACCCACGAGCACGACCGGTACGCCGCGTTCGGCGAACGCGAGCGCGGTGGCGCGTCCAACTCCGCGGCTCGCACCGGTGACCACCGCGAAGCCGCTCGTCGCGCCGTGGCTGCCGCCGTCTGCCCGCGAACCCGCGCTCGCCATCACAGCAGCCCAAACAACATGAACCCGACTTTGGTGAGCACCAAGTCGACGATCAAGATGGCGATCGACGTGACCACGACGGTCACCGTCGTGCTGGTTCCAACACCTTGTGTCCCACCGCGTGTGCGGATCCCGTAGTGGCAGGCCACGATCGCGATGATGGCTCCAAAAAACGGCGTCTTGAGCAGCCCCGACAGGTAATCGGCGATCACCATCTGCGACAGCGAGGAGCCGAGGAAGAAGGGTGCCGGGATGCCGAACTGCAAATCCGTGATGAACATCGCGCCGGAGAAGCCGAGCACCAGCGCGAAACTGCCCAAGATCGGCATCACGATTACGGACGCCACCAGACGCGGCGTGACGAGCTTCTTGATTGGGTCGGCGCCGAGCGCTTGAATAGCGTCGATCTGTTCGGTGACCGCCATCGAGCCGAGCTCCGCCGTCATGCCCGCGCCGATGCGCCCGCCGACGATGACCGCCGTCAAGGTCGGCGCGAGTTCACGCGCGAAGCTGAGCGCCACGACGCGGCCCGTGTACTCCATGCCGCCGAACTTCTGCAGGCCGAAAGCGAACTGCGAGCTCATCACCATGCCGATGAACACACTCGTGACGAACACGATGCCGAACGAGGAAACGCCGAGCGCGCCGATCTGCAGAACCGTCTCACGGATTTCGAGCGGGCGGCGGAATATGCCGCGGACCGCAGCCCCCGTCATGTTCGTCGCGTCGCCCAAGGCGCCGAGTGTCTGCAGGAGCCGCTCCCCGAGCGACGGCTTGGGCACGGCGACGGGCACCGGCATCACCGACGGGCGGTGAGAGCCCGCGGCCTGGCTAGGCGGCGAACTGGGAGGGACGGTACTCACGGAGGTAACACCTGGAATCCGGACACGAAGGCGTCGAAGTCACTATCGGGCGTCGAGCCAGCCGCGACGCGCCAGAAATCGTAAACGCAGCCGTCCTTCTTCACGACGACGAACGTCAGGTCTTTCGGCACGCCGTCCAGACTGGCGACCATCTCCGTACGTAATGCTGCCCGCCCGTCGAGGACCAAGTCCTTTTCGGCGCGTGTCTCGCGGTCGGTGAAGCCGAGGTACAGGTGCTGGGTGAGCGAGCGCAGGGGAACGTCGTCACCGTCGCGGTGGCAACGAGCAGCAACGCCAATCGTCGCGTTGCCGCGGGGATCGCGAAAGGCAAACGTCTCCAAATCGGGGTCGGGTTGTTGCTCCTCCACGGACGTCCAGTGGTCGGGGATGGGGCCCACCCGAAACGCGACGTCACCACTTCGGAAAACGCCGTTCTGTAGGCTAGGGGTGGAGCACGCCGCCAGCACGAGCCACGGGCATAGCAGGGTCGGCCAGGAGGGAAATCGTCGCGCCATTCGCGCACGGACCATAATGCTTTGCCCTACGGCTGCAAATGAGAAGCCGGGATCTACGAGCACTTGGCGGGCTTTTTGTGCGCTCTGGGGTGGTGCCCAGGTTGCCCCAGGCACTACAACAGGAAGGTGCCGACCTGCGGGTCGCACTACCGACTCATGTTTTTCCCCGTTCGCGACGACAATCCCACCCGCACGACACCGTTCGTCAATTGGCTGCTCATCGCGATCAACGTCGGAGTTTTCTTGTGGGCGTGGAGCGGCGACGCCCAAACCGCCGTGCAACGCGGCATCGTGCCCAGCTCCGTCGAGACGTACGGCCTCGTGCCGCGACGTTTCCTGTACGACCCCACGACGCAGTTTCCGTCCGTCTTCACGAGCATGTTCATGCACGGCGGTCTGTTCCATTTGTTTTCGAACATGTGGTTCCTGCACCTGTTCGGGGACAACGTAGAGGACACGCTCGGTCACGGACGTTACATCGCGTTTTATTTCTTTTGCGGCATGGTCGCCGCGGCCGCGCAGATCGCCATCGACCCGGGTAGCATGGTCCCCATGGTCGGTGCCTCGGGCGCGATCGGTGGCGTGGCTGCGGGGTATCTGGTGTTGTACCCGCGTGCGCCGATCTTGGCCTTCAACATGGTGCCGCTGCTGTGGCTCTTCCTCGGCGTCATGCTCGTCGTGCCGGCCTGGGTGATCGGGCTCATCTTCTTGGGTCAGAACTTGTGGCTCGCCTACCAGAGTGCTGGTGGCGCGGGCTCCGAAGGCATCGCGTTTGCGGCCCACCTCGGCGGTTTCTTTGCGGGGCTCGTCATGATTCGTTTGATGGCCGCGGGCAGACCGGTGGAACGACGCATCTGGCCAGGCGTTCGTTACTCGCGGCGGCCGTTGTCGTCCGTCCGACCTCACTCGCGGCGCTTCCGCTGAACGCAGGCCAGCCTGCACCTCGCGGCGTTCAGCTGGTTGGCTGCAGCACCCGCGAGACGTGAGACAAGAGCTTCTTACGCGTCAGTGGCTTCTCCAGGTACGAGGCCTCGTCGACCACACGCATCCCCTCCACGCGGTCCCCTGGGTAACCCGACATGATCAGGGTAAGCAGCCGCGGGAAACGCTTCGTCAGTTGTTCGGCGAGCTCGATGCCACTGAGCCCGGACATCACGACGTCCGTCAGCAATAAGTCGATGTTGTGATGTTCGGCCACGGCGGCGGCCTCCGTCGCGTTGCTGGCTTCGAGGACCACGTACCCGGCCTCGCGCAAGATGCGCGCGGACACCCGACGAACCTGGCTGTCGTCTTCGACCAGCAAGATCGTCTTGCCTACCGCCGACGTCGGCGCGCCGCTGCGCCGGACCACTGGTCGCCACGCGCCTTCTCCGGCGGCTGGGAACGCCATGTAGAACGTGGTACCGACTCCAAGTTCACTGGTAACCCAGACTGCACCCGAGTACTTGTGGACGATGCCGTAGACGGTGGACAAGCCGATGCCCGTACCCTTACCGACCTGTTTGGTCGTGAAGAACGGCTCGAAGATCTGGGACCGGACCTCCTCGCTCATGCCAGTGCCGTTGTCCGTAACCGTCAACAACACGTAGTCGCCTTGCGGCGCGTGGCTACTCAGCCGGCCCTTGAGCTCGGTGCTCGCAGCGCGCCGCGTCCGAATTTCCAGGCGGCCGCCGTTTGGGAGCGCGTCACGCGCGTTGACGGTGAGGTTGAGCAACACTTGTTCGAGTTGGCCCACGTCCGCCGCGATTGTCGGCAAGTTGCCGTCGAGCTCCATGACCAACGTCACGTCTTCGCCCAAGGCCGTGCGCAACATGCGCTCTACTCCGGCGATGACTTCGTTGATCTGGAGCACGTGCGGCTGAACGACGCCGCTGCGGCTGAAAGTGAGCAGCTGTTGGGTCAAGTTGGCCGCCCGATCACAAGCCAGCAACATCTCTTGGACGTCGGCGCGGCCGCTGTCGCCGCTCTGGAGTTGAGTGAGCAGCAGCTCACCGTAGCTCTGAATGATGCTGAGCAAGTTGTTGAAGTCGTGCGCCACGCCACCAGCGAGGCGTCCCACGGCCTCCATCTTCTGGGCGTGCATGAACTGTTTCTCGAGCTCGCGCTCGCGGGTGATGTCGCGCAGCACCGCCACCGCGCCGTCGTTGGCGTGCGCGGCCCCTTCGGTTGGTTTGAGCGGAGTGGCCGTCATCAACAACGTCGCGCCGCGCACCTTGGGATTCGTGACGTAAACCTCCACGGTCGACGTCTCTTGGTACGTTACCGCCCGCCACAACGGGTCTGTGTCCGGAGTTACGGGGGTGGACTGGTTGGCGTGGAAGAGGCCACAAGTCACCGTCCAGTCGCGGACCGTTTGCTCGAGCGTGAGGTCGCCGAGCAGCTTCTCTGCCTGGTCGTTACAGAGGATGAAGCGGCCGGACCTGTCGATCGCCACCACGCCTTCGCCCATGCTCTCCAAGATCGAAGACAGGAGCCGCGTTTGATTGCGGAGCTCGAGCTCACTGCGGCGCAGCGCCTCCTCGTAGCCCATGCGCTGAGTTACGTCGCGCACGATGCCCACGAGCCCTGCCACCTTCTCGTCGTTTCGCACCGGCGCGATGGTCTCGGAGACCCAACGCCGTGACGAACCGAGCAGTTGCAAACGCACTCGGTCGGTCGCGGCGACGCCGGTGTCCATCACTTGCTGCTCAATCTCGACCTGTCCAGCGTACGCAGCTCGGTTCGGATCGGCGTCGGCCATCAACGCGCTCGCGTCGGAATAGCCAAGTGAACGCGCGTGCGAGTCGTTGGCCCGGATCATCTTGTGGGCACGATCCTTGAAGTAGATCCCGTCTGGGACGTTGTTCATGAGATCGTGGAGCAGCTGCCGCTCCGCCGCGAGCTCCTGCGAGAGCCGGAAACGCTCGGCGGCCTGATGCACCTTGAACTTCAAATCCTCCGAATCCCAAGGCTTCGTCACGTACGCGAACAGTCGACCTTCGTTGACGGCTCGGACCACCGCGTTGAGATCGGCGAAGCCGGTGATCATGATGCCGAGGGCGCGGCTGGTTTGTTCGGCCTGAGCCAACAGACGATCGCCGGTCATGGCTGGCATGCGTTGATCCGTCAGGACGACGGCGATGTCCGGCGTCGAGCGGATCACCTCCAGCGCTTCGGTCGGCGAGCTCGTCTTGAGGATGCTGAATTCGTCGCTCAACAGATCTTCGAGCGCGACCAATACCTGGGGTTCGTCGTCCACCACCAGAATGCGTTCTTTTTCCTTAGTCATTACAGCGCCTCCTGAAAGGACGTCGGTACTCGGATCGTGACGCAGGCCCCACCTCCTGGCACGTCCGTGATCTCCAGCTCACCGCGGTGCTTCTTTACGATAGCGTACGTCATCGATAACCCAAGACCGGTACCTTGACCTACGGGCTTGGTCGTGAAGAACGGCTCGAGGACTCGCTCGCGCAGCTCTTCGGGCACTCCCGGACCGTCGTCGGTGACGGCGATCACACAGTTCGACCCCGCCATGTATGCGCGGACCTCGACCTTGCCTTCACCCTCGACTGCATCGATGGCATTGGCGACTAGGTTCATGATGGCTTGGTTCAGAAGGCTCGGGTAGCAGTCGAGATCGGGCACGTCGACGCACTCCATGGTCAACGAAATGGAAGAGCCACAACGGTGGCGCAAGATCGTCAATACTGACTCGATGTTGTCGCGAAGGTCGATAGTCTTGCGCTCGCCTTCGTCGATGCGCGAGAATGTGCGCAGGCGTAAGATGAGGTCACGAATGCGGTCCAGGCCCAGGCTCATCTCCTCCAAACGGGCCGTGGCCTTCGCCCACTGTGGCGCGATGGTCTGGGACAATTGCCACGAAGGGTCGCTCTCGACGGCCGTGAGTGAGCGCCGCGCCGTGGTGAGGTGACTGATCGCGAAGGCCAGGGGGTTATTGATCTCGTGTGCGATACCGGCCACGAGTTCACCCAGCGACGCTAACTTCGCCGTTTGAACGAGCTGCGCTTGGGTGGACTGCAACTCACGGTAGGCGTTCTGCAGCTCCGTGTTCGCGATTTGGTACTTCTCCGCGAGCGCCTCCTTGACGAGGACGACGCGTCGAAGTTCTTCGTTCTTGCGCTCGAGCTGGTCGACGAGCGCTGCCTTCGTTTCGGCGAGGGTGCGCGCGGCGATGGCCTCGTTGATGCGCAATTCACTGAGCAACAACTGCTCGCGCACGCGACGTGTCTCTTCTTCAATTTGACGCCGACGCAGCTGAGCACGGACGCGCGCCTTGAGGACTTCGAACTCGGCCGACTTCTGAATGAAGTCGTCGGCCCCGACGGTGAGGCCGTCCAGCAACGATTCCCGGTTGTCCACGCCGGTCAGCACCACGATCGGTATCGATCGCAGCTGAGGAGTCGCTTTGACGAGCCGACACGTCTCGCGGCCGCCGAGGCCCGGCATCTCCAAATCGAGCAGGATGCAATCCACTGGTTGCACCTGGAGCAGAGCGAGGGCTTCTTCTCCTGACTGCGCTTGAATCACTTCGTACCCTTCAGCGACGAGAAACCCGGCCAGTGCGTGTCGAAAGGTGGCGCTGTCATCGACCGTCAAGATGCGCTTCACCGCGATCGGCACTAGGCCGGACGTCTCCGGACCTCGCGTGCCCGCTGTACGTAGCAGCGCGTTGAGCTTGGCGAGCACGAGGTCGATGTCACCATCTTTGCGGACGAAACCGTCCGCGCCCGACTCCAGAGCATCCAGCTCTGCGTCGACCTCTTGCTTGGCGGTCAGAAGCAAACAAGGCAACGAGTGCGTGGCCGCGTCGAGGCGAATGCGGCGCACGACCGTCGCTCCGTCTATACCGGGCAACACCCCATCGATGAGCACCGCTGACGGGCGTTGTGTCGCCAGGATGCGCAAGCCTTCTTCGCCATCCTTGGCCGTGATCGCGCGATAGCCGGCGCCGGTCACCGCGGCGCTCAACTCCTCGCGGTAGGTCCAGCTGTCGTCGATGATGAGGATCGTCGGGACGTCGTTCTCTTGTAGGGGCACGGCGCGGCCGCGGGTCAGGCGCCGCGCCGCCTCCACGACGTGAGACGCTTCGTACGGTTTGCCGATGTATTCGTCTGCCGCCACCTCGAAGGCGCGTACTCGGTCGCTCACCGCCGCCTCCGACGACAACATCATCACCGGCACCGTGCTCCCCGCCGAGCGAAGCTCACTGAGCAACTCGACGCCGTCACCATCCGGAAAGCGCACGTCCAAGATCAGCAGGTCGATTCGTTTGTCGCTCAACAACTGCCGCACGTCGCCGGCCTTGGCGCACTGGAGCGCGTCGAACCCAGCGTCCGCCAGCGTCTCGCACAAGTCCATACGGACCGTGAGACTGTCGTCCGCGACGAGCACGGTTGGCTTCAAGAGACGGCTCCCTTCGACGCTACCAACGCTGTCAGATCCTCCGCGATCTCTTCCAGCGACAGGATGCGACAAGCGGCGCCGAGCAGCGCGGCCTCGCGCGGCATCCCGTACACCACGCAGCTGCTCTCGCTCTGCGCGATGGTCAACGCTCCAGCCTCGCGCAGTTTGAGCAAACCACGGGCGCCGTCTCTGCCCATACCAGTGAGTAGGCACGCCGTAACGTGTTCGGCTTTGCCAGCTGCCAAGGACTCGAACAACACGTCGACGGACGGCCGGCAAGAGTGAACCTCGGCGTCTTGCGAGAGCTTGAAGCGCCCGGCGACGACTCGGAGGTGGTAGTTTGGCGGGGCAAGCACTACGCCTCTCGCCATGTCCGCCA
Source organism: uncultured bacterium (assembly GCA_966249405.1). Classification (GTDB taxonomy): domain Bacteria; phylum Myxococcota_A; class Polyangia; order Polyangiales; family Polyangiaceae; genus SZUA-265. Next base: position 33,307 of record CBINDO010000045.1, read on the forward strand.
CCGCGACTCCGTCGACGGCATACGCGACGACGCGCGACGTCTGCTGACCCAACCACTCCAAGAACGCGCCCGCGAACGGCGTACTCAGGTGAATTACCGCAACGATCGGGAGCGGAAAGTCGGAAGGCAGGCCGTTGAGGATCCGTACCAGCGCGCCGGGGCCCCCGGTCGAGCCACCTAACGCCACCAGGTTCACTTGCGATGCCACAGGCCGCGGCGCAGCCCGCGTCTCCAGTGCGCGTTTGCCTTTCGGGTGCGTGATGACTCGAACGCGCGATACGATCCTGAGCGTCGCCAGGAACCCTTCGCGCCACTCGGCTTCATCCTCGTTGCCCGACGGCTTTTCGAAGGTGTCTACGGCGCCAGCCGCCAAGGCGTCGTAGGTCTTGAACAGCTCTCCGCGGTTGAACGACGATGAGACGATCAAGATCGGCGTCGGAAAGTGGGCCATGATGTACTCGGTGGCGGCGAGCCCCGACATCACGGGCAGCAGCATGTCCATGGTGATCACGTCGGGTCGCGTGGCACGGCACAACTCGATGGCCTGCTGCCCGTCGTGCGCTTCTCCGACGACCTCGAACTCGGGTGTCTGCAGTGTCTCACGTAATAGACAGCGTATCGTTGGCGAATCTTCGACGAGTAGGACACGGATCGGCATATCATTCTCCGAGGATCGCTTTGATGTGGCGAAGCAAGTCGCGTTGATCGAAGTGGCCTTTGACGATGTAGGCACGCGCACCTACGGCACGTCCGCGTGCCAGGTCGGCAGGGGCTGAACGTGAGCTCACCAGTATCGCCGGGACGTGCTTGAACCGCTCGTCGGCGCGGGTGGTCTCTACGAAACCAAACCCATCCATGCCGGGCATTTCGACGTCGACCAAGAACAGAGAGTAGGTCTTTGTGGCCGCCATTTCGAGGGCCTGCTCGGCGGAGGTCGCGAGCTCGACGCCGTAGCCTGCCGATTCCAAGATACTCTGCTCCAGCATGCGCGTGGTGAGCGAATCGTCGACAACGAGGATCGGCGGCAGAGGGGGCTTGACCGAAGGCGCTCGAAACGTCGAGGTCGCGCTGAAGCTGAACATCGCGGGTACGTTGAGCACCAACTGCGGGACGCCGCTGGCGTCGAACACTGCGCCGTCCACTAGGGGTACGGAGGGGAGCTCCGCTGGCAAACGGCGCATCACTTGGGTTTGGCAGCCGATGACTCGGGAAATGCCGAGGGCCAAGCGCCGTTCGCCGTGCTGCACCAATATCGCCAAACGAGCGGTAGCTGGTGCGCTGAGGTTCAGGGCGACGTGTAGCGGTAGATAGGGCACGAGGTCGTCACCCACGCGCACCAACACCTGGTCGCCCGTGTTCAGCAACGACGAGCTATCCAGCGCCTGCGTCTTCTGTACCCATTCGAGCGGCAGTACGACCGTCTCGCCGCCGACCTCGACCCAGAGCCCGACAATCGACGACAACGTGGCGGGCACCAACAGTTCGAATGTGGCCCCGCGCGCGGGGCGATTGTGGAGCTTGATGGTACCGCCGACGGACTCGACGGCCTCACGGACCGCGGCCATTCCCACGCCCCGACCCGCGATGTTGTTGACGTGGGTGGACGTCGTTATGCCACCACGGAGCAGCGCTTGCAGCACTGCTTGATCGGAATCCAGCTTCGAAAAGTCTTCCGAACTTGCGCGCAGTGCTTGGTTCAACCGTTCGACGTCGATGCCTTGCCCATCGTCTTCGCAGCTGAAGCGAAGCCGTTGTTCGGTTCGGCTCACGCTAACTCGAACCAGGCCGGCAGCAGGTTTGTCGGCGGCGGTCCGCCTGGCCTTGGCCTCGATCCCATGAGCCACGGCATTTCGAACGAGGTGCAGCAGTGCTCGGTGTGTCACGTCGAGTACGTGACTGTCGAGTTTGAGGTCACCGCCGCTTGCCTCGAATCGAACATCTTTGCGGAGTTCGCTGCCTGCGTCCCTGACCGAACGTTCCAGGCTGTCGAAGATGGTCGAGGCGCTCACCAACTGAACTTGCTCTGTCACCAGGCGAGCTTCTTGTAACTCCCGGTTGACGCGCTCGAGCGTCGTCGAGAAGCTGCGCTCGAAGCGTTTGAGAGACGCAATGAGGTCCGAGACTGTCGAGTGGATGCTCCCGAGCAACGTTTCGTACTGATGGGCGTGCGTGAGTCGTCGCGTCAGTGATTGTCGTTCGATGACCTCCGCCAACTCTCGCAACGTCGACAACGAAGTCGTTTCGTTGCGTAGCTGCGACAGGTCCGCCATCGATTCGGTGATGCCGCCGCGAACCGACTCCAATTGGCTCGCGTCGGCGCGTACGACTTGCGCGGCCGGGACCTTGGGTTCGGACGCCGTGGCCTGCGGTGCGTCGAGCTGTGCGAGCCGAGCGCTGATGACGTCGAGCCAGCTCAGCAGAGATTGAGCACCCTCGACGTTGGGGGCTGCTTGAAGTCGCGACAACTCGTCTTCGAGGGCATGCGCTGCGTCAGCAATCTCGAGTTGTCGCACCACGCGGGCGGCGCCCTTCAACGTGTGAGCGTGACGCAGCAACGCTCCGAGCGCATCTGTTCGCGATGGCTGCTTCTCGAACGCCAGAACGCCCCGCGTCAAGTGGTCGAGTAGCTCCGCTGCTTCGATGCGGAAGTACTTGTACCGATCGGTGGCCACTTCAGTTGACGGCTCCCACTCGGACGATGCGCACCAAGTCTTTCGACAAAGAGCTCAGCTGAGCCGCTGTCTGCAGTGTCTGGGTAGAGCTCGCCTCGCCCTCGCGCGTTGCCTGTGCGACACTCGCCACGGCAATGTTTACCTGCTCAACTGCAGAAGACTGCTGCTTGGTCGAAAGTTCGATTTCGCGAGCGGCCTCGGTGGTCGAGCGTACCAGCTCGACGATCTGAGAAAAGACGCGCGAGAGCTCCTCGAACTGGCGGGAACCAGACTCGACCGCCTTGGCTCCGGTCTCGGTCGCCATCACCGTGGTGCTCACCGCGCCACGTACGTCTTCCACCAGCACACGCACCTCTTTCATGGAGCTCGTGACGCGGTCCGCTAGTTTGCGAATCTCGTCGGCGACTACCAAAAAGCGTCTGCCCGCGTCACCGGCTCCGGTTGCCTCGATCGTGGCGTTGATCGCCAGAATGTTGGTCTGCTCCGCCAGCTCCGAGACCAAGTCCAAGACCAGTCCGATCTGTTGCGACTTGCGACCGAGGTCGAGCATGTAGGTCACGATCTGCTCAACCTGCTTGGCGATCGCCGCCGCGGCCACCTTCGACCGCTCTACGGCAGAGTCTCCGGCTTTGGCGCCGCTCGCCGTCTCCGAAGCCAGCACCGAGACCTGCTTTGCGCTCTCTGCGATTTGGCGCGACGTTGTCAGCAGCTCGGTCATGGTGGTCGTCACCTCCGTCATCGCCGTCGATTGTTCACGTAGGCCACTGACCTGTTGCCCGGCCGCGGCTTGCAGCTCCGTGGACGAGCTCTGGATTTGTGTGACAGCGGAGCCCACTTGCCGGCCGATCAAGCGAGTCAGCACGGTCGTCAAGAAGATCGCGAGCAGCACTCCGAGGCCACTCGCTGCGGCTACCGTAGCGGTCGCCGACCGCATTTGGCTGGCCGTACTCGCCGTGAGGTCGGCGATTTGCCGTTCCTTGGTTTCCACGAGCTGATCGACGGCGGTCCTCAAAGCCTGACGAAATGGCCGTACTTCGTCGATGGCCACCGCCATCTTGGCGCTCGAGATCTGTTCGGCAGCATACCGTTGCTGCTCCCGTGTCGAAGGCAGGTACTCCGCCCAGGCGCGGTCGACGCCGGCGAGGTCGGTCGAACCTGTCGCGGTTTGACGGACGCTGTGCAGCAGGCGTTCCACGTCCGCCTGAATTCTGGCCTTGTCGTCGAGGAAGCGCGGCTGCTGGGTCAATAGGTAGCCCCGCGACGCCGCGATGTGACTTTCTACATAAGTATCCAGGAGCAAGCTGGTGTCGAGGAATCGGTGAGCTTCGGCGAGGGGCCCCTCGTAGGTATGTACGATGTCCCTGAGGGTGTAGATCGCCAGCACCGCGACCAACAGGGTTATTGCCACCAAGGCCCCGAAACCAGCAGCGATTTTCCTGCCAAAACTCCAATTGTCGAACATCTCTCATCGCTCCTTGGTTGGTGTTGCTGGGGAAGACGACTCGCTGGTGGCGACTTTTCGCGCAAGCTGTTGCAGGTCGAGCAACGGCACGGATCCGAACTCGTCGAGGGCGAGCACCGGCGTTGCGGACGCATGACTGGATTCACGACCGCGTGCGTGACGTTCCAGGTGTTCGAACGCAAAAGCCAGCGTCGTGCCGGCGACGCGGACCAGCCAACGATGTGAGCTCGCGGGCGTTTGTCCGAGACACTGCCCCAAATCGTACACGGCGAGGAGCTCGCTGCGCGACCCACATACACCCAATAGACTCGGGTGTACGCTGGGCAAGCGCGTGATCCGTGGTTGCCCGAGCAGGGCGGACACTTGCCGAAGCGCGATCGCATATCGAGCGCCAGCGACGTGTGCGACCAAATAACTGGCAAGCGTTTCGTCGGGGGGCTTGGGGGCGCTCCGGAAGCTGGCGTCGAAGTCTCGGCGCAGCCTCAGCACGACCTCTTCGTTGAGCACATTGGACTTCATGACATGTCTCCCGTTGCTGCCAATTCCCGCTCACAAGCCGCCTCTAGGGTGGCGCGTGAGCAACCTCCCGCGAACCACAACAAGCGCTCTGCCGGTTCGATCGTGAGCAACGCACGCGCCTGCAAGAGCTCGCGTCGCGCGGCGAGGACATCGCCGCGCTTACGGCTCAGGATGCCGAGGT